>JAGQQS010000818.1 GCA_020426105.1 Planctomycetaceae bacterium | reverse complement strand
GGCTGATTCGCAGTCTGACGGCCAAGGATGGCAGTGATTTCCTGCGATGGCTGAATTCCCCGGTCGAACACGGCGGTGCCGGTCACACCGCTTCGACGCCCAGTAAGCATCTGACGATTGCCAAAGGTTTTCTGAATGAAGCTGTCGATGCGGAGATCCTGCCTGGAAATCCGTTCAGTAAGGTCAAAGGAGACCGGACAGTCAATAAACGCCGTCGCCGTTTCATCACGGCGGCCGACATCGAGTTAGTGATCAATACCACGGAAGATGCTGAACTCCGAGCCATTATCGCTCTAAGCCGCTGGGGAGGCCTTAGAACGCCGTCAGAGCCCTTTGCCCTGCGATGGCAGGACATTGACTGGAAGCGGCAGAGAATCCACGTCACGAGCCCAAAAACGGAACACCACGAGGGCCATGAATCACGAGAGATCCCGTTGTTTCCTGAGTTGCTGCAACCATTGCTCGAGGTTCAGGAACTGGCAGACGATGGCGAGGAATTCGTCATTGCAAAGCGGCGGCAAACGACAGACGCTAACTTGCGGCGGCGGCTGGCTCACATCGTTCGTAAGGCTGGGTTCGTACCGTGGCCGAAGATCACTCACAACCTGCGTGCCTCACGCCAGACAGAACTGGAAGATCAGTTTCCGAGTCACGTAGTTTGCCAGTGGATGGGGAACTCTCAGGAAGTCGCCAGAGACCACTATCTGCAGACGCTAGATTCACACTTCGACAAGGCGACGATTTCATGCGTGCAAAAACCTACGCAACATCCAAAAGAACTGACGCAAAATGACGCGAAACTCGCGAAGTCTAACAACGATAACGACTCCTTGAAAAGTGTTTCATTAGCAATGAATTCGCACGGTTTCGCATCAGTTGCAGGGGGACACAAGATGTTCCCCACGGAAGTGGAAGGGAATCGAACCCTCCCGGCGACTTTTCAGCCGCCACAACGGGTTTGAAGCCCGCGACGGTCACCAGATCCGCGTACACTTCCCGGGATCACCAAGCGAATTGTACCACAGGTTGCCGCAAATCAGAAATCACAAGCAACCAAGGTCTCTCAACGGCTTGTCCGTTCAATATGTCTGAAGAATGCCGCAGAGTCCAGGCCGCGGCCTGTCGCTTTGCGGATCACGTCTTCCGCCGACATGCGATGTCCGACCTGATGCACGTTGCTGTGCAGCCAGGCCAGTAAATGCTGAAACTCGCTGCCGTCAAGGTCCCCGCTGAGGCCGTGAGCCGATTGATAAGCCTCTGCCAGTTGCGCCGCATACAGACTGCCGATGGTATACGAAGGAAAATAACCGAACATCCCCACCGCCCAGTGCGAATCCTGCAAGACTCCGGCGCGATCGCTGTCCGGCGTATGCCCCAGCAATGCACGGCAGCTTTCGTTCCACGCTTCCGGAAGATCGGGAACCGAAAGCTCTCCCGCTATCAATCGGCGTTCCAGTTCATATCGCAACAGGATGTGCAGATGATATGAGACCTCATCAGAATTCACACGACTCGAACACCGTTTCACGGATGTCACCACACGGAAGAAGGTTTCGCCACTGAGCCCTTCTGTGGCCGCCGGAAAGAGGGCCCGAATCACGGGAAACCAGCGATCCCAGAATGACCGACTCCGGCCGATATGATTCTCCCACAGCCGTGACTGCGACTCGTGCAGCCCCATGCTCGGCGCTTCACCCAGAAATGAATCGCGATCGGTCGGCATAAAACCCTGATCGTACAAACCGTGCCCGCCTTCGTGCAGCGTTGTCAGCACCGCGCTCGGCAGATCGTCTTCACGCACGCGAATCGTCAGCCGGATATCGTGCGCGCCCATTTGCGCCGTGAAAGGATGTGTGGAACGATCCAGTCGTCCGCGTTCAAAGTCAAACCCGATTGCCGTCAGGATCCGCCGACACAGATCCCACTGCCCCGCTTCCGCGAAGCATCGGCCCTGCAGCAGATCTGCATGGGCCGCGGTCGTCGCCGACCATTGTTCGACAAGTGGCACAAGTTTCAATTTTAGATCAGCCAGGACCGGGTCCAGACGCGATCGAGACATCCCTGGCTCATAGTCATCCAGCACCGTATCGTACAGATCCGAACCGCGTGCCAGAGTTGCCGCCCGCTCACGAACCAGGGTAAGCAGTTTTTCAAACGCCGGGGCAAACAGGTTGAAATCGTTGGCGGCATACGCGTCTTCCCAGGCGCCCAGCGACCTTGACCGGGCTTTCGCCAGATCACGCACCAGCTCTTCGGATACGGCCAGAGACAGCCTTCGTTGCCTCCGCAGCAGTCCAAGTTCGCGCATCCAGCGTTCGTCGTCTTCACGTTGCTGTGCGACTTCTTCCACAAGATCCCCGAGGTCATCCGCCGTCAGCATCCGGTGACGCAGACCTTCGAGAGTCGCCAGCTGCTCGCCGCGCTGGACTCGCCCCATCGGCGGCATCATGGTTTCTTCGTCCCAGCTGAGTAAGCCGATTGTCTGGTCCAGATGCAGCAATTCCGTAATTCGCAGCCGCAACGTTTGCTCAGCACCCGCCGTGCAGACTGGTGTACGCCGCGGCATTCTGAGTTCGCGCGGTGGCCGCGCGGTCAGCACGACCGCAAGTCCTCCGTGCTGAGCCACATTGACCACCTGTTTCTGCGAGACGCGGCACAAAATCCCCAGCCCGTTCTCTGTTGTCGCAAATCCCATCACGGCATAAAACGGTTCTTCAAAGACGGTACCTCCCGGTCCCACCACAGGAAATTCATGAACCGGCAGGCGAGCCACGGATTGCAGCACCCATGACTTTTCCGGATCCGTCTCATTGCCGGCCGCTTCGTCGATCAGCTGATTCCATTCCTCGGACTCAACGGCAGATCCCAGCACGACACCTTTTCCACCGTATCCGCGATTGGGCTTGAGGACCAGACGTTCGCGATTCTGTTTGGCGTAGGCCAGCAGGTGACCTTCTTTGCCATGCGGCAGCGACGTGCGTCGGTCACCGACAATTCGGGTCCAGAGTATATGGCGTCGAAAGAGACGACGTTCTTCCGCCGTAAACAATCGTGTTGCAATCGATTCGTCAGTCATCAGCTCCCAGCAACTCTTATGATCAAAATCACCCACCATGGATGAGACGATTCGGTTCTGTCGAAACAGGAGGCGCATGGCCTCGAGCGGCTTGCCGATCTCCTGTTCAAGCGCTACGAGGTCCAGAATTGCATAGTCGCGATAGGCCACATCAATCTGAACGTCTTCATAGTAGACCTCGTCGCCTTCCACGCGAAGTTCCCGCGGATCTGCATGGACGATTGTAATCCCGTGACGCTCAGACAAATGCTGCTTCAGGATGGACTGTTCGTTCGGGCCGTCATGGGAGTATTTGGGTTCGACAAGACACAGACGGAAAGAGGTTCTCCCCATCGCGCGGGCATGATCCACCAGGACCTGCAGGAAAAGTTCGCGCTGATCACGCGGCAGTTCGATATCCAGATCGGGATCCTGAGCCTGCAGTGTCGGCACGACGTCGCGCATGACCAGGGCTTCTGCCAGCGGGGCGTAGTGAATCCCGCCGACGCCGGAAAGATTGGGTTCCAGAAACAGCAGGGATTCCTGCCATGCGGCACTGGTAAAGTCACAGACGGCGTCCAGTCGGCCATACATTGGATTGAGGTGCTGGTGCAGCGGAGTCCAGATGGAGCGCAGCCATGCATCTTCCTCGGGCGTGATCGCGAGAATTCGTCGAACCTGCTCGTCTTCCAGGTACAGCGCCGGAATACGCTTCAGCGCTTCCGCGATTTTGAGGCAGACGTGATCCACGTAGCTGAGTTGCTCCGGCATCGCCAGCAACGGCCGCAGCATGATCCGTACCGGTTCTTCCACACCGTCACGTTCGTAAACCACCGCGTTGGCCAGCGCATCAATCCGCAGGCGATCTGAAATGCGGGCCAGCGTGCCATCGCCGACGCGCTGCACCGCCTTTCGCACCCGGTTATCAAGAGTGGATCCATACAATCCGACCGATTCAGCAGGGCTCAGCATAGATGCGTAACGATCATTCGTAAATTTGATAACTGAATCAACAACCCGTCACGCCATCGGCAGATAGACCACATCCCTATTCACTGCTGTAACTCTGCAGCATGGCGTACAGCACCATGTTGATTGCCAGTTTCGCTGCGTCTTCTTCCACATAGCCATCACATGACAGCGATGCCTGATGCTCGAGCGCGCAGCTGATATCGTAGCGACTATAGATGATGGCAAAGCGTCCGTCGATTTCGAGGCCTTCCAGAATTGGCGGACCGACTTCTTCTTTGAGTTCCAGTGTGGCATTTCTGGGTGACGGCACGAGTCGATGACGTCGAACATCCTTTATCTGATGCCCCACCGTTTCTGAAAATAATTCGTGATCGGCGGGGATCTGAACCAGTTCTTTATCAGGATACAGTTGCTTCACCAGATCGCGGAAACCCCGATCGAACTTGCTTGATCCGCAGCAGGCATCGGCCAGCAGTACGCCACCGCGACTCAAATAATCCCGCAGTGCATCCTGCTGCGCCGGCTGTAATTGAAACCGGTGTCGTCCGTGCATATAGACCAGCGGAAACCGCTGCATTTCTGCGAGAGTGATTGGAATTGCTTCCGACTGTGTTGATGCGGCAACACCCACTGTTTCGTTTAACGCAACCAGCAGGTTTTTTACCGCTTTGGGAGCGGTATCCCAGCCGCCGTTGTGCCGCAGTTTCGCAATCTGCAAAAGTCCCCGTTCAGCGATTGCGGCTGCGGCTTGACGGCGGACGATCACATCATCCAGTTTTTCAGGTGGCTCACGACCAGTCGCGTACGCGATTACATTGACACCGATTCGCGTACCTCGCAGGATCCGGGAGTTCAGGTTCTGGTTGCGATCAGGTGGCGTATGCTTCATCCATTTTTGCCAGAGACATCCGATATCGTCCGGTGAGTAGATAATGGAGGTGCGACAACCGAAATCGACGCCCCAAAGTTCCATTTGTTCGGCATTGAGCAGGTACTCACTGCGATACACGGGATGATCTCCCGGCAGCCGCTGGAGGGATGCGTCGCCTTGAGGAAACATGCGTTTGATCAGGTCTCGAAAACCGGCGTCAAATCCGTTCCCGTCACAATTGGCCACGGCGAAAATGAAACCACCCGCATCGATATAGTCGCGCAGCCAACCCACATGCTCATCCGAAAACTGCGGTGCTTCGCGACCGGAAATAAACAGTACCGGAGCCTGATTGAGTTCCAGTACCGCCGTTTCCTGCTTCAGACGGCTGAGGGTGATCGTCTGGGTGATCAGTCGTGGGGGCCATCTGGGGAGTCCATCAATCAGATCCACCAGATTCACGACATCCTGCGGATGCCGATTCCATTCGCCCTGTTCCAGCGTTTCACCATTGGGTGAGTTATAGTCGAGCTTATGCACGACGACGCGCGACAGTCCTTTCGACAGGAACAACAGGGCCATGGCCGTATTGAGCACGGGATCGCGCTCGGCAGCACTGGGTGATAACCATTCACCGGCAGGTAATTGTGCGGCAACCAGAACCTGTGCCCCGCGACGATACCAATCGGCACTGCCGAAGAAACGTACGCCACTCATCCGTCCGGCACGTTCCAGACCGTACAAGTAGTAGTAATACCAATTGTCGTGCCGGGGATTCGTCGTAACGGAAAATTTGTCTGCCATCCATTTGCGCCCCTTCTCCATTGCGAGGTTAGGTGGCGGCGTCCCGCAGCAATCGGGACTTCCGTCCGCGGCCACATCAGTGTCATCCTGCAGCATGCGCGTGGTAATCGCAATGGTGGATAATCCGGCAACCGTCATGCTGCCTCTGGATGCCGGCTGGCCCGGTGCATATCGCCAGCCACCGTCGGGGTTTTGTGCGGTTGTCCATTGCTCGTGGATGCGTTCCCACGTTTTGCGGGAGACGGTCGCACCGGCATAAGCTGCATCACGCAGGGCCAGGACGGCATACTGACCATTGCTCGCATCCCCTCCGCCTCCACCAGCCAGCGTGTAATTCCACAGACCGGATGTCTCTCCGGACCGAATCTGAGCATTTTCGATCGCTGTGGTCAGTTGCTGAATTCGGGCAAGGTCACGATCGTATTGTTCGGCCGCACAGAGTGCCATGACGATCAACGAGGTCTCGTAAATCCCTGTGATGCCGTCTGAACCGCCAATCGGTCGTCGGCGCAGATATTCCAGTCCGCTCTGAACATCCGGCGAATCGACCGGCTCATCACTGTTGATCAGCGCCATCAGGCTAAGCGAGGTAAACCCGTCGCGAAATTTAAAGAACTTGTCGTCCTGAGCAGACCATGAACCATCTGCATTCTGAGTTCGCTTTAGGTAGTCACATCCGCGCACCAGAGCCTTTTTGACACCCTCGCGAAGTTGCTGGTCATTTAACTGCGAATCACGATCTTCTTCCTGAGCCCTCGACGGATCACACAGCCGACAACAAACCACCAGCACAAAAAAGAGTCGGAGTAGAAATGTCGTCATGCCTGAAGCTCCTCACTCAAGTTCCATTACGCAATCGTGACGCCACTGCCACGATACGATTCGTTGCTTCCATGATTTCGTCTGCAGAATTCTGGCAACCCAGTGAAAATCTTACTGACGATTTGCAGATTTCCGGATCCAGCCCCATGGCCAGCAGCGAAGGTGCGGCTTCCACAGATCCACTGGCACAGGTACTGCCGAGTGAGCAGGCAACTCCCGCCAGATGCAGATTCACGAGCATCGCCTCGCCGGGAATTCCCGGGAAGGCAATACTCAGAGTATTCACGAGGCGTTCCGTCTGAGCGCCATGCACGACGACCGGACTGCAGTGTGCGGTCAGATCCTGTTGCAGTTGATCTCGCAGCGTACGAATGTTGACGGACCGTGACTGAGCATCGGTCGCCCAAAGTTCCAGCGCTTTTGCCATGCCGGCGATCAACGGAACGGGCTCAGTGCCTGCGCGTCGGCCGCTTTCCTGATGGCCGCCTTCCAGAAAGGGGGCCACTTTCACGCCACGCTTCAGCAACAAACCGCCAATCCCGCGGGGACCGTGAAATTTGTGGGCACCAAATGCCAGTGCCGTTGCCCCCAGCGCCTGAAAATCAACGGTCGTCTTACCGACAGCCTGAACGGCATCCAACAACAGCGCTGCTTCATGGTCGTGGCAGAGTTGCGATAATCGCGACATGTTCTGGATAACGCCAGTCTCATTGTGGGCCAGAATCACGCAGACCAGCCGGATGTCATGCCATGGCAACGTCGGCAACAGACTCTCATTCAGTCGCCCCTGATCATCGACCGGGACTGTCACAATCTTCCAGCCCTGCTGACGCGCGCGTTCACAGGCCATGAGTGTCGCGGGATGTTCACCGGCCGTGACGGCGATTGTACCGGTTCGGCCAAGTGTGAAGCCGTACACGGCCATGTTGATGGATTCTGTGCCACCGCTCGTGAAAATTACCTCAGAAGCGTCCGCATTCAGGATTTCTGCGACTGATTCACGGCTGTCTTCGAGAATTTTTCTGGCTTCACGCCCAAAGGAATGCTGACTGCCGGGATTCGCAAATGCTGTGTCCCAGGCTGTATTCATGCGCTGCAGGACTTCGGGGAGCAGCGGCGTCGTTGCGTTGTTGTCGAGATAGATAGGTCGCATAGGGCAGAATGATACTGGATAAATCGCGGCATCACATCCTTATCGCCGGATCTGATCTGTGCGACTTTTCCGGGTTTCTTCAGAATTGTGGCCGTGATTGTTATAATCAATGTTTAGAAATGTGTCCGGATTCATGCGACTTAGCCGCAACGCGGCATCATGTGACAGCCTGGGGCAACGCCCCAGGAAAGGTACCGATAGATGCAGTTGAGCCCTGAAAGGGCGGAATTGAACCTGTGAATATCTCGCCCTTTCAGGGCTGTACGATCACCAATGTGCATTACCCCAGGGCGTTGCCCTGGGCTATCATATTGCGGGCCGTTGGCCCTGAATGGATTTTTCCTCCATCTTCTCGACTCTTTGCGTCGGGGTGAGCAATTGAATTTACACCCTGTCGCTATTCCGGATCCATCTCACTCGTCCAGATTTTTGCCGCGATTCCTGTCAGGCAAGGAATTTTTTCGTGACCAAAAATATAGAACTCTCCGAAACCGACAGGGACCTCCCCAAGCATGTCAAAAATGGCTTCATGCGGTATCGCGATTTTGCTCCATTGACACAGGGCGGAGAAGCCATTCTCCGAACCTGCGTGGATGAGAATCTGGGCCGCACGGTCGTCATGAAGACACTGCAGCCACAGTTTCAGAATCTTGAAACCTACCAGAAGCGGTTCCTCCGCGAAGCACGCGTGACCGCTCAGATTCCGCATCCCGCCACAATCCCGGTCTATGAACTCAGCCGTGATTCAGAAGGGAATGCCTATTTCACCATGAAGAAACTCGGTGGCCGGGATATGAGTGACATCCTGGACCAGATTTCTGCCAATCATCAGCCGACCGTGGATCAGTATCCTCTGGAAGCGATGTTGAATGTACTGATTCAGGCCGCTCAATGTCTGGCCTATGCACACAACAGCGGCGTGGTGCATCGCGATATGAAACCAGCCAACATCATGATCGGCGACTACGGCGAAGTGATGGTCCTGGACTGGGGTTTGGCCAAAGTCTGGGACATGGACGACAACGATGACGTCGATCAGCTCATCCGCAGCGGCAAGCAGGTGATGTCGGGACGATTGACTGGTCGAGGAGATGTTCAGGGGACACCCTTCTATATGTCTCCAGAGCAGGCCGTTGAAACCGGAGATGTCGATGAACGTTCTGACATCTACAGTATGGGGATCATTCTGTTCGAAGTGCTGACCGGAGAAAGTTACATGTCCGGCAAGAACTTCAAGGAAATCAAACGCAAACTTCAGGAAGGCCCGGTGCGCGAACCGGCCCGTGTGGCCCCGAAGAAAAAAATCCCGCCCGAACTCAATGCGATTTGCGTGAAGGCACTGCAGCGACAGCCGGTGGATCGTTACCAGAAAATGTCGACACTCGCCGATGATCTGCGTGCAGCAATGCTGGGCAACCCCGTATCGGTCTATAAAGAACCATGGTTGGCTACAATCCTCAAATGGCGCGATCGCAAAATTTTCAGTATCGCTTCGCTCATCTGGATGCTGGCGGGTGCGACGGTCGCCGTCGCGCTGCAGATCCTGTTCAAACTGATTTAACGGCTATTACCCAAGGAAAAAATTTCATGAATAAACTCGTTCTTACGCTCCTCAGTGTGATGGCCCTGCAATTCTCCTCCGCAGCGCTTTCAGCCGATCAGACATGGAAGGCGGGCGTGGCGAAGTCCGTCATTACGCCTAAGTCGCCGATGTGGATGTCTGGCTATGCATCGCGCACGACACCGTCTGAGGGTACGATCCATGACTTATGGGCGAAAGCGCTGGTGCTGCAGGATACGGAAGGACACAAGGCGCTGTTAGTGACTCTTGATCTCGTCGGGATCGACCGCGCAACCGCTCAGGCGGTCTGCGAAAGGCTCGAAAAGAAACATGGTCTTCAGCGATCTGAAATCGCAATTTCAACATCCCATACCCATTCAGGTCCGGTCGTGGGCCGGAATCTGATTTCGATGTATTCTCTGGACGACGAAAACAACCGTCTGATTAAAGAGTACACGGAGTTCCTGATTGAAACGATCACGCAAACGGCCGACGCTGCTTTTTCAAACCTTGCCCCGGCTGTCATCCGGTACGGTGCCGGTCAGGCAACGTTCGCGGTCAATCGGCGGAATAATCGTGAACCGGATGTTCCGATGCTGCGTGAATCCGGGAATCTCGTGGGACCCGTTGATCACGATGTCCCGTTGCTCTCCGTGCG
>JAGQQS010000817.1 GCA_020426105.1 Planctomycetaceae bacterium | reverse complement strand
CGCTCATCGAACACTAATAGCTTGTCCGCCACAACATCACCTTGAGCCAGGCGATCCTTTATAGACCTGTATCTCGGGAGAGTCTTCTGCCTGGTTTCCACCGAGAGTCAGGTCTCATTGAATTGAGATCTGACCGTTTTTGCCTTTCTCATCATATCGCGGTGGATGGTAAAATCGATCCCATAATCAATGAGCTGCGTCCCCTGGTACGCCCTCTTCACGTCATACCAAAACACAGAGAAACATCGACAGCTATTTTCCTGTCAGTGTGAACGCCGCCCAGTAAAATGGATGAGCAGCACCGTAGCGATCCCGGCGTTTTTGAATCCGTTCCAGTTGAGCAGATCGCAGCGCTTCTGATTTGGATTTTCCGTTGGCCAGTTCTTCGAAGAATTTGCTCATCAGCAGCGCACTGTCCCGGTCGGGAACCTGCCACAGGGTCGATACGACTGCTTCTGCACCCGTCAGTTAAAACGCCTGCCGCAGTCAGAACTCCTCAATAACCTCCCCATCATTTCTGAGGATCAGCCGTCGCAGTGTTTCCAATTTGATCTCGGCCGAAATCATGCGAACGGATCCATCGACAAATGCCGCCTGAAATCCCTGGGGGCGAAATGATCCAAGGCCTTTCATGGGATCGGCTTCGTCGAAATTCAGGTCGGCGGGTTTCGTCCATACAACGGCCTGATCCGCGTTGACTTCGGCGACCATCAGCGTATTCGATGTGCCATCGGTGAAGTCTTTCATACGCAGACCTTTCCGGCCGTCCAGAAAAGCGCCCGATCCCACAAAAGACTGGAAGACGGTCTGATTGGCGGCTCCCAAAGTCTGACTTCTGAAGACGGCGGGCATCTGTTCCGCCAGCTTCAGGTTGTGTTCGCTGTCCCAGGGTTCGTCCAGATGAAACTGTTCGTACAGAGCCTGTTCGTCCAGAAAAGGCAGCAGCTGGACTCGCCAGCTCAATAGCGGCTTTCCATCCTTGTCGATACTTGCCTGAGCGGGAAATTCGCCGTGGACCTCATGATAGTTATGCATGGCCAGACTGATCTGCTTCAGCGAATTCGAATCCTGTGTCCGCTGCGCGGCTTCCCGAGCCGCCTGCACGGCGGGCAACAACAAAGCCACCATGACCGGGCCGTATGCATGATCAATGGCATCGATCTCAATGTTGACGGCATTCTCGGCGGCTGTCGGTTTCAGTTTGTCCAGATAGCTGGTGGCGATTCGCTGCACATAGCTGCGCCCCGCCACCTGCATGGGATCGTCTCCGTTCATTTCAGACTGCATCGCCTGAAGGGCCATCTGTGACCCGAACTGCAACGCTTCCGTGATGGCGGCGGCAGTCTGCTGAGCGGCCGCTTCGTCGGTGGCGTTTATGGTCAGCGACAGCTTGGCGCCGCCGGAAACATTCAATCGAATCTGCACCGAATCGATACGATCCGGCAGAGACTTCAGGTTTTCGATCGCTGGAGGGGCCGGTGGTGCCTGAGCTATCGCGGCCTGCAGAATGGGTCTCAACACCACCAGATTGGCGACTCCCACAACCTGCCCCTTGCGACGATCCGCTTTCAGCATTCCCGTCACCGGGGTTTCGGCCGCATTGGTGATGCACTGCCGTACTGCTTCTTCTGTCCCTGCCACCACTACCCGGTCGTCAAACTCCTTGACACAGATGGCATTCGGACCACCGGATGGTTCCTTTAGATACTGAACGCCGTTGAAATCCACGACCTCGGATCCGCTTTCCCACGGGAACGCAGCATCAACACCATCACGGACTCGAAATGAAACACCGAAGTTAGGCGAATCTCCAATCGGCAGAGTGGCAAACACGACGGCCGCATTGATGTCGAGAGGGTTGAGACCGAGCTCCTTCTCGCCAGCCGCTCTGATGATTTCAAACGGAAGCAATGACAGACCTGGATCATCCGACCAGGCAGAAGGTTCCAGCATCGCCGCTGCAAAAGTGCCTCGTGGCAGATGAGCCAACACCGTGTTCAGCGGATCGGCTGCAGCGATTCTGTCGCGAACGGCTTTTAGTTTGGCGGTGTTCCCGCTCTGTTGATACAGCGCCGCCAGTTGCCCAAGTGTCTGTTGAAATGATTCATGGCTGCTGCCCAGAATGGGTTCTTCAATAGCTGCGGCCGCGAGGTATTGTTTTTCTGCTTCTTTCAATCGATCTGTGTCCTGGTACAAACGTCCCAGATTGAATGACGTCGATGCGTACTGCAGATCGTTCCCGGTGGCGGCCTCTCTGGATTTCAGACTGCGAAGAAATGTTTTTTCTGCGTCGGCAGTTTTCCCGGCCGACATTTGAGCAAGTCCCAGCTGGTTCAGATCCGCCGCAACATCCGTGTGGACTTCTCCCAACACGGCCACTTCGGCTTCGATCAGCTTTGAATAGACCTGAGCCGCAACATCGGCCTGCCCGTTCTTCTGCGCCTGCACGGCCTGAGGCTTACTGCCAATTGCTGCGAGATAAGCCACCTGTTGTTCCTTCGAGGCCGCTGAAAGTTTTTCAGCGGTGACGGCTTTCCAGTGCATCACCGAAGTGGCGTTGTGATTCGCACCCAGCACGTCAGACAACAGTTTCTCCAGGTCTTTCCGCAGTGCGGCTGAATCCGTGAACTGAGCTTTAGCAAACAACTGATCCGACAGAAACTCGCCGTCGTTGGCGTAAACCTGACGCAACTGGCCAATGATCTCCTGACCTTTGTTTGTTTCGGTCGCGACATCCAGTGCCTTCCGATGAATGCGAACAATCTTCCGCAGCACGTCGATCGCCTGTTGCTCAGCCCCGGACTTCGACAGTTCCGAGTACTGTTGCAGCAGCCCGGTCTTGGTTTCGATCAACTGATCAAAATCATCCGGCAGGTCATCCTGTGACTTCCCTGAGCAGGGTATTGCCATGAACATGACTAAAGTCACACCGGCAAAACATGTCCTCAGCATTTGCATTCTGTTTCTCATCAATTGGGTTCCGGTGTTCAGGGATTTCAATCGGTTACGGTTCGTTATTACCCGCCTTACTTCGACTGTCGAAATCCGGACATTTTCTTAAAGCCGCTCGTCGCTGCATGACGCCGATGTGGCTGATCCGGATCCACGAAAATCTATATGCGTTCGACTACTCAGGTTGTTGGACCGAATCAAGGAACTGCGTTGCGGCTCGCGAGTTTACGGCTTCTTCCGACCCGGTGACGGTTGCGATGAACAGGCGGGTACCATTGAACATCACTCGACGCTTGATAACAACGTCATCCCCATTGGTCGAACGGTTCGCGGGGATAAAATAGGTGAATTCGTTTCCCTGCATCCCGTGCTGTTCGATGGCCTTGTCTGCCACCGCAGTTCCGAACGCGGCTTGCTGCTGATTGCGTGCCTGGGTCACGAATTGTTCCGTAAGGCCCGTGGTAATTTCGTCGCCCAGATCGATGGGCGAGGGGACGAGAACACGGACCTGGAAGGTGGTTGTGTCGATCGTGCCCTCGGAAATGAATTGCGTATCGACCAGCGATTCACCCTCCACAGTTTGGTCGACCGTGTTCAGGGGCATCAGGGCTTCAAAATTCCGACTGTCGTGGGTGTGGCTTTTGAGTTTCGCCTGGGTCCGGACGGGCGCTTCCTGCGGGCTGTTGCTGCGGATCCGGCATAGATTAGCGCTGTCGCAGCTTCCGGCGACGGAGCAGGAAGTTGTCATTGTCAGGGCGACAAGGAACAGCGAGGCTGGGATGAGTCGTTTCATGGCTAAGTTCTCTCTTTTTGGCGTTGTTGAGGAATAGTAGTTAGAGGGAAACCATTCGAAAGTTGATTTTCCTTCCACATGTATGACAACGCCTGCCGCCGAGAGTTCTTCCTGTCTTTTTTAACATTTTTTCATGACAGAACAGTGGCGAGGTTCGCAACACGCTGATGGGTCGTGCTTTTATTCCGTTACCGTCCAGGCAGCCCAGAAAAACGGATGGGCTGCACCGAAACGGCTGCTTCGCGATTCTATTCGTTTCAGCTGTGCCTGTCGCATCGCTTCACTTGCGGTTTGGCCGGCAGCGACGTTTTCAAAAAAATCGTTCATGATGATGGCCGAATCGCGATCGGGAATCTGCCACAAGGTCGAGACAACCGACTTTGCACCGGCCAGTTGAAAGGCTTGACGAAGTCCTGCGACTCCTTCGCCGTTTTTCACTTCCCCCACTCCCGTTTCGCAGGCGCTCAACACGACCATGTCGGTGCCACGAAAATCGATCGTCGTGATTTCCATACCGGTCAGAATCCCATCGTCATCGCCGACTGCCGATCCGCGCGCATTGCAACCGGCTAAGAGCAGACCACATCGGAGCAGCGGATTTTCAAGCGGTTTGCCGGAGGTATCCAGCAGCACCGATCGTGTTTCATCGCTTCCCATGGCACCAGTGAGTTCATCTTTCTTCACTTCCTGGCTGGGCAGGAAAAACCCGTGCGTCGCGAAGAGGGCAATCTTTGGGCGCTTAAGAACTTTGGCGATACTCTCCAGAGCATAGCGTTCCTGATATGCGATCGGCTTACCATTGGCGATCTTCTCGAGATTTGGTCCAACGAGGCTCGCTTCGACTGCGGTATTGGGCAGCGACGGCACCTTCGGCAGCAAACCTTTTGCGGAGAAACTGCGGAGCGTTCCGTCATCTTTTTCAGGAAGTTTTTTGAGAACCGCTTCGATCGCCGTCTTCTTCTCAGTTGCGGAGCTGTCAAACTTGGGATCGGCAAAGATAACCGGAGCTGCTGACTTAACCATGGAATCGCGTTCAGTCAGCAGATCGCGGCCGCGAATCATCAGTCGCAGCGAATATTTTTTGATAAGCAGATCTTCGTTCTCTCCCGTCGGGAGCGCGGACCAGGGCGCCAGCCACAATCCTCCGTCAGGACTGAGCAGGATTGATTCAGCATCGCCGACACAGGGCGCGATCGGATCCCAGATTTTTTCCGCCAGTTTCTTCATCGAGGCATTCAATTGATCTGCTGCCTCGGCTTCCCCTTTCTCCTGGATTGCACCTTTCGCGGACCCATCGGCCTGAATCGCCACGCGGATGGATTGCACCAAAGCATCAATCTCATCAGCCAGTCCCAAATCGATCAGCTTCGGTTCCCCTTCTCCGAGTGTGGGCGTGATCCACGCCGCATAATGTGCAGACTTCCATTTATTCTCCGTGCTGGTTTCCCTGAAGTCGAATTGATCAAAACGGGCGATATCGACGAGGACGCTGTCAGGGGGAATCGCCTTGCGTAAAAGCTCGGTTTCAATCCATTCCTTGCGATCACCGTCCGAGCTGGTTGCCAGAGCGAGCTGCTTGGTAAGCTGAGATTCTTTCTCCGTCAATTCGTTGATCCGCGCCAGGCGTTGTTCGGCCTTACTTTGGTCGGCTAAAGTCATCGCAATCGCAGCGAGTTGTTTCTGAACGGACTGCAACTCCCTGACGATGGCAAGCAATTTAGGATCAAGCGCCTCACTTAATATCAGGTTGCGAGTCGCAGCTGCTTCCTGAGCGACACCTTTGCTGTTGGCGACCCACGCCAGCGAAGTCGAGACAACTTCCGGGTCGTCTGGATGATACAATGCCCAGGAAAGTGCCATGTAAACATCGGGCTCGAATTTCTCCTTGAGAAACAGTCGTTGCTCATTTTCTATGAGGGCGGGAAGCACTCGCGATACATGACGAAACGCTCCACGACGTGCTCGATCAAAAAGTTCGCCCGCTCCCGGTTGGTCATTAGTTTCACGAAGTAACGCCAGATTGTTGAGAGTCATCGCTGTCTCGGGATGATCGGGTCCGTGTA
>JAGQQS010000816.1 GCA_020426105.1 Planctomycetaceae bacterium | reverse complement strand
GCCTGGCGGATATTTCGATCGCTCTTCAGGGATCCGCCTTATGCAGGGCAGGCGATCGCTGTTGTAATCGCGATTGTTGTGGGCCTCAGTTGCTATGGCATCTGGCAACATCATGTTTTCTACGCTGAACAGGCGGAATGGTACCTGAACCTTCGAAACGAACTCGACCAGGTCTTGGCCAGTCGCGATGCAGCGCACTTCAATCGCCTCAATGAGATTACGCGACAGTTTCAGGAACGTGATATTCCGGTGTCCGGTGCGGGGAGGATTCTCTGGGAAAACCGCCTGCTGAACAGTTCCGAACCATTTGCCACATTTTCACTCGCCAATACTCTTGCCGGCATTCTGGCCGCCGGTCTGGTGCTGTTATTCGGTCAGGTGTTCACAGCACCCGATCAGCAACAGAAGAATTCGCGTCTGCGAACGCTCACATTGACCATCGAGATGTTTTTGATTGCCTATTGTCTGATTTTGACCAAGAGCCGCTCAGCATGGCTGGGGACAGCCGTTGGGCTCAGCATTCTGTTCCTGCGACGCATCCGACTGCCATCTGTCAAGTACACTATTCAGAGGTTTATCGGTGGAGGTTTTATTGCCGCGACGGTGGTTGTGATCGCGATCGTCGTCGGTGGCATCGACAAAGAAGTCATCCTGGAGTCGCCCAGATCTTTGCAATTCCGGTTGTTTTATTGGGTAGGCACGGCAAAGTTGCTTCGCAATTTTCCGCTGACCGGCGCAGGCCCCGGCAATTTCCGGCAAGTCTATCTGCAATATAAGTCAGACGAGACAAGTGAAGAAATTCGGGATCCGCACAATTTCGTGCTGGATGCGTGGTCGTCCAGCGGAATGATTGGACTGGCTGGTCTGTTGCTGATAACAGGCTGGATTTTGTGGCAACTGCTCAGAGATAACGTAAAACGACCGGCAGAGGAAATCGGCAATGTGACAAGAAGACCGCCGCCGGGGGATCGACCGCTGCAGACCGTGACCGCTGGCATCCTCGGCGGATTTTTGCTGCAAATCGCGTGGAACTGGCTGAATGGTTCTGATGAATGGACAACCGAACCGACTCGATTGTTGCTGCTGGGCGGACTTCTTCTCGCGTTTTTACGTGGCGGATTCGCGTTTACCCCTGTGGATTCGGCCGCCTGCCTTGCGGCCGTATCCGCTGTGATGGTGAATCTGATGGCGGCCAGTGGCTTCGAAATACCGACGGTGATGCTGACCGTTCTGGTTTGTCTGGCCGCCGCAGTTGGCGGCAATGGAGGCCAGACGCCGTTCGCATGGCGGCACTGGAATCTTGTCGGCGCGGGGCTATGCCTGATGTTGGGATGTGTCGTCGTTAAATTCGGCCTGATGCCTGTCACGCTTGCGGCGTACCATGTCAGGGCTGGAAATATGCTGGTCACAGGTCCACAAAACACACCGAAGGCGGTGGAACAGTTTCAGGATGCGGCTCACGCAGATCCTCAAAGTGTGACTCCGCGCCAACGTTTGGTGGAGGTTCTGGCGTATCCACTTTCTGAGGCGGTGTTCTTGCGCGCAACGTCGCGCGAGCGAGAAGGTTTTGATGAAGCGGATCGCAGGCTGGCAGACGAAGCGCTCGATGCCTGCGAACGCCTGATTGTTGCCGACCGGCGTAACAGTTTCAGTTACGGGTTGCGGGCCGAAGTCAGATGGAATGCGGCCATTGTGAAAGCCGACAAACAGCTTCAGAATCTGGCGATTCAGGATCTGAAAACTGCGGTGCAGCTGTATCCGTCTTCCACCGCAGCATGGTATAATCTCGCGCAGCGCCTCGCAGCAACGACAATTAATGATCAGGATGAGGCAAAGAAAGCTGCCAGACGGGCTCTGCAGCTGGACGAGCTGAATCATGCCTGGGGGCATTCGGATCGTTTTCTCGCTGATGAACAGCGGAAACAGATCGAGCGAATGGCAGGACTCTGAATAGCACAATTCTGTGAGTTGATGAAATGAAAAATCCGCTTTTGATCGTCGGGCTCATGGTGGCCGTTGCCGCAGGTGTTGTGGGCGCTGTCATCGTGCTTGGAAATCATGCCAGACAGGATCTTCGCGACAAAGTCGCGGGACAGGATGTTTCGACGGTGATCGCGGAACTTGAGCCGTCCAGTGCGGTAGCCGAGAAATCAGACGATCGTCCGGTTGCATCGGCAACGGGTCCCTGGCCAACCGCCGTGGCTGAAAAAACTCAGTTCAATTTCGGGCGAATGGCGGTCAATTCCAAAAATCAACACACATTCGTCATTCGCAATGACGGTGATGCGGATTTACTGTTAAAAACAGGGAAGTCGACGTGCAAATGTACGACGTTTGCCGTGGACTCTACCGTCGTAAAACCGGGCGAACAAACTCAACTTGTGATCCGCTGGAAGGCTGGCGAAGTTGCCGATCGGGAGTTTCATCACGGCGGCGACGTGTATACAAATGATCCGAAAAGTCCCCAAATCAATTTTGGCGTCAATGGTGCCATTGAAATGCCGGTTGAGATTCTGCCGAATATCTGGAACATCGGCAGGGTCAACCAGGACATGACAGGGACTCTGCGTGCGGCGATCGGATCGAAACTCACTGATCAGTTTGAACTGCACCCGGTCGCCAGTCCATCGGGAAAAGTTTCGGTTAAGCTGACGCCCATGTCCCCCGCAGAACGAGCGCCGAACGGGTGGCTGAAAGCCTATCGGGTTGACGTCGAAGTTGCAGCCGATATCCCGCCAGGAAAGTTCGATGAAGAGGTGCGATTCAATATCAGCGGAATCGAAGATCTGGAGTTCGTCCGGGCATCTTTGTCGGCTCGCAAATATGGAAGTTTTATCCTGCAGCCACTTGAGGGGGCATTGTTCGTTCCGGACAAACTTCTGCTCCAGCTCGGCCAGTTTCCCGCAGCAGAGGGCAGATCGGCAAAAATTCTTGTCATCGTCGATGAGAAGAACATGTCGGAACCGTTACAGATTGGAAAAATTGAAGCCGATCCACCATTTATTACCGCAAAACTGGAGCCCCTGGGAGCACCCACTGGAACGGTACATCGCTACGTACTTGAAATTTCCGTTCCTCCGGGCCGACCACGTACTCAGATGACTGACGTCAAACGCGGACGGATTACGATCCCCACGAATCACCCCACAAAAGAATCGATCTTCATCGAAATCGTGATGCATTCGCATTGACCAACGCAATTCAGCGCATCACTTCCCGAATCCTCTGCGCCGCCGTCTCAGGAGGCACTGTAACGATCTCGACATTCGTCAGCAGTTCCCATCCCGCCGTGCGACCAGTTCGCGGGAGCAGGTCAAGATACCATGAAAACGCTGCGGGCTGATCGATTCGAGGATGCGCGAGCGTCAGGTTAAAGGAGAAAGGTCCACCCAGGACCTGCTCCAGAGCGATTAGTGAAGATTTCAGCAGCACTGCCAGCCCCTGCAGCATTGACACTGAAGAATCGGCAAAAGACGCAGCCTGCGTCTGTACGGGTGTAAAACGCATCTGCCATGACGTACGGGAAGCAAACGGACAGTAGACGCCGAAGTGCGGAGTTTCGCAGACCAGCCGTTGCTGCACCCGCTCAGCATTCCACATATCCTGGACGAGATCTCGACCTGTGACCATGCGATGCCGTGCCGCGCGATCATGCCGTGCCACGTCGAGCGGCATCAGTTCTGACGTCGCGACAATCTGCGAATGGCAATGTGCCAGCGAAGCACCGGCACTAAAACCTTCATTGCGGAATACAGCGACGCCGCGGATCTCTGCAGCATTGGTGAGTTGTAGTATTCGGTGCCGCCACGCAATCAGTCTCTGCTCGATTTCATCGTTCGTCACCTCGACTACTCGAGT
>JAGQQS010000815.1 GCA_020426105.1 Planctomycetaceae bacterium | reverse complement strand
TTTTTTTTTTTTTTTTTCAGTCATAATAACAATATAATCCCTCGCTCGCCTTAGCGCCACGCCCTTGTACGAAGTGAAGACGGCGACGTGAGCCGATTCCTGATGCAATAGCAGCCTGTTCTTTCGTAGCTGAGTTGAGTATCCTTTGCCACCTTGCCCCTGGAACGTTTAGCTGAATGAATCAAGTCTTATTTTCGGTTTCCAGCGATGCCGTTTTTTACGTCATGCCTGCAGCGCTCGCTCCTTGAGCCTGCCGGCTTTGTATGAATTTCGACAACTTCCGCGGGCGAATCCAACGTCCGGCCGATTATGTTAGCTCAGGATTTCACAATGGTTCGTCAGCTCGGCGTGGTGTCGCTGCTGATTTGTCTGGTACTCGCCGCCGCATGGGCCGGAGGCGGGCAGTATCTGCTCCTGCGGCAGCTATGGATGGATGAAGTTCATTCGTGGTTACTGATCAAAGAACCGGAGATGCTTCGCTCGCTACAGGCCCTGGCGGATGGCGTCGATTTCAACCCGCCCACATACTTCATGCTTGCCCGACAGTTGGATCTGCTGCCGGGGGAATTTACGGAATTGCAGCTGCGGTGGCTGTCACTGAGCCTGATGCTGCTTTCGATCGCCGGTATCTTCATTCTGCTGCGGCGGCGGTTTCCGGTGCTCATCTGTATGGCTTCCGTCATGATGATGGCATCCAGTGTGCATCTGATCCATCAGTCGACCGAAATTCGGTTTTATCCGCTGTGGTGCGCGACTTGCGCATGGCTGTGTGTCACCCTGGATGCGGACTCCGTCAACCCACGCTGGCTGTGGCGCCCCAATAACTGTTTGGCGCTGCTGCTGGCAGGCTTGATGACGACAACGCACTACTTTGGCATCCTGACACTGGGGCTGATCTGTATTGGAGCGATGCTGGCACGAAATCGTTCCCGGAGTCGATATCAGATGATTGTGATTGTGGCAATGACCGGGGGATCGTGTCTCGTCGGCTGCCTGCCATTTTTGATCGGCCAGCGTGCGGCGCTTACACGAGCCACCTGGGTTTCGCCGGCAACGGTGGACGACAGCATGGGCTTCCTGACGGCGATGTTTCCGTGGATGCCGACGCTCCTCTGCGGCCTCGTATTCGTCATTTCATCTGCATTGCAGAAACAAAATACTCAGATTGACAACAGCCCGACGATCACGCTCGATCATCTGTCGACGGTCGATCGCCCGGCGATCGACGTACAGATCAGAGAACTGGCTCCCTGCCTGATGCTGACGTTGATGCCATGCGTGATCGTGCTGCTTTCATGGACGTTGCAGCCTGCTTTGGTTGTCCGCTATGCCGTACCGGGAATGCTGGGCTTTGGAGCCGTTTTTGCCGTTCTCATGTCACGGTGCAGTCCCGGGCTGCAGAAAATGCTTGTCGTCGCGAGCGTCATGTTGCTGGCGTATTCGGTTTCAATCTGCGGCAATCAATGGCGTGAGATCGATGCGATTCGGGAGAACCTGGTGCGGGAATTAAAGAGCCTTCCGGCCGACGGCCCAATTCTGTTCGAAGATCGGACAGTCTCCATGCCGATTCTGCACCTGCATCCGGAGCTTCGCGCCCGATGTTCGCTGATTGATTTTAATAATGATCAGCTTTCGGGGGACTCCAGTCTGCGGATCGTGCAGCGGGACGTCGGGCGTCAGATCCGAAAATGGTACCCGGAATACAGAATGCAGTCGATGGCTTCTCTCAGCAGCATCTCAACGTTTTACATAGTACCTTACGCAGATCCGCAGTCCGCATCGCTGGTTTGGCCGGCATCCCACACAATGACGGAGATTTCAGCACGCATCAAACGCTGCCATTTCGACGCAACACTATCCCGCTGAACCAGCAGTCAGCATATTGAACGACAGTTAATCCTCAGAATTCAGCAGAATCCTCGCATGCCCCTGATTGACATTATTACTTCCGCCGACATTACGACTCGAAATCGTTCTCTTGACGCAGCCTGTCGCGGCTTGTCACTTGGTAAACTTTTGCACGAATGTCAACAGCTCGACGACTACCGGCGAAGTTGTGATAATCTTTATCATCGTGTTCGCAGCCTTTTTTTTCTGTACGCCATTCATCGATTTCACCTGCCGACACAGCTTACGGGGCGCGAGAGCGGACGAATTTCGTATGCCGGTTACGAGCATATGCTCAATCGGCGCTATCCTGAAGCGCTGGATGTGTTTCTCTCGCGTCAGGCCACTGACGGTCCATCCGTGTCGCTCTCCAGTGCGATCGGAGAAGCGTATCATCGCCTCGCATTTCAGACCCTCGCCGATCAGGTGCGTCGCAGTGTGCGAACAGTCCGCGGCAATCAGTGGATGTTCCGTACGGGACACCCGGCAGATGTGCCGCTCCAAATTCGTCCCGAACTGCTGAAGCTCAGCGACCAGACGAATAGTTATCCGGTATTACGTGAACGCACGGCCGTCCGCATGGATTTTTCGCACAGTGGCTGGAGCGACATATTCTTTCTTGGGATGGATTACCCCGAAGGCGCGAAGGTTATTAATGCCTCGATTGATCTGGCGGTGCGAGGTCGTCATACAAAACCCGAACCGCCGATCGACTGCAGCCTGCGGGTCATCGATGAACCTGTGCTGCGGCTCATCAGCATTGACCTTGACGCGAAAGTTGAAATCAGGGAGATCAATGAAGTCTTCGATTTCGCACGCGACTATCTCGGCCTGATCAAAGGTGCGGTGATCGCGGCCGGCCTGATCCCACCGGGAATGGAAGGCTGTGGCGGGAAGATTGCGGACGTATTCAGTCGCATGATCGGACCTGGACTGGGACTGGAAATCACCAGCCGCGTCAATGACATTCCGAAGGGATCGCGACTGGCGGTTTCCACTAATCTGCTTGGTTCGCTGATTTCGATGTGCATGCGGGCCACCCGTCAGGTTTCCGCCTTCACGGGACAGCTCGACGAATCAGACCGGCGGATTGTGGCGGCGCGGGCGATTCTGGGAGAATGGATCGGCGGTTCCGGAGGTGGCTGGCAGGATTCCGGCGGTGTCTGGCCAGGAATCAAACTCATTGAGGGTTGTCTGGCAGGACCGGACGATCCGGAATTCGGCATCAGTCGC
>JAGQQS010000814.1 GCA_020426105.1 Planctomycetaceae bacterium | reverse complement strand
GAAGACAATCACTCCACCATTCCATTACCAAAAAAGCCTCACAAAAATGCTACACAGCGTTGCCCGTTGGGGCAAATCGCAGGGAGCAAATCTGTCATCCATGATTTCAAAAATCACGCCCGTCAACACTAAATTTTTAACATCCCAGACTACGTCACATTGCGGACACTTTGGCGAGAGACGAGCCACGCCGCCAGTAACGTAAACGTCAAGGTGGCAAGCGCTGTCACCGACACGCAGGCCAGCATGGATGGTAGTTCTGCCGTGACCGGAAGTGACTGATCATAAAGCAGACGTCGCAGACCGGCGACACCATAGGTCAGTGGGTTGACTCGAATCAGCCAGTACAACCAACCGGACTCACCGCCAGGGAAAAAGGCACCGGACACCAGCCACATGGGCATCAAAAAGATGCTCATCACAGCATGATATCCCTGAGTCGAATTCATCGGCCAGGCAATGATAAATCCCAATGCGGTCAGTTCGGCGGCAATCAACATCAGAAACACGGTGGCCATCAGCATCCGCGTCACTGACCAGGTGACATCAACCGGCGCTCCAAGGCCGATGGCCGCAATCAATGGCCCAATCAGCAAGAACAAACTTGCCTGAAAAATGGAGAGTAAAGTTCCTGCTGCCAGCTTACTCAGGACGATCGACAGTCGTGAAACCGGGGCGACAAGGACACCCTGCAGAAATCCTTCGCGTCGGTCTTCAATAATCGAGATCGTAGAGAAAATCGCCGTGAATAAAACGATGAGTGCGGCGACACCTGGCAGGAAATATTCCTGATAGCTCACTGTGTGCGGCAAACCGTCGGCCCAGGATGGAGCTTTAAACGAACTTCGCAGACCGGCGCCAAACAGAATCCAGAAGATGACGGGTTGTCCGACCGCCCCGATGACGCGCGTGCGTTGTCGCAGAAAGCGAACCAATTCGCGTTTTGTCAGCGCCAGCACCGCATTAAACTGCAGAGGGCTTTCACGCATTCGATTCTCCCGCTTCAGTCAGTGATCGCCCGGTCAGTTCCAGAAAGACATCTTCCAGCGACGGTCGCGTGAGTTCCAGACTGACAATCTGATTGCCAAACGTACGGATTAAGTCGGGAATCTGTTCCGCGGGGTTTGTCGCCAGAAGCGTGATTCGATCACCTCGTAATTCTGCTTTGCCGCTGAATTGTGCCTGCAATTCTTCGAGGTGATTTGCCGCATCCCGCAGGCGAAGACTCAATCGATCCCCGTCCAGACGACTTTGAAGCTCGGCAGGTGTACCCTCGGCAATTGTGCGACCACGATCCAGCAGGAGCAGGCGATCGCAGAGTTCGGCCTCCGGCATCAAATGGGTAGCGACAATAATCGCCGTGCCGTGCGATGCCTGTTGTGCCGTGATGAGTTCCCAGAATTCCTGACGCGCTCGCGGATCAAGGCCGCTGGTAGGCTCGTCAAGCAGGAGTACTTTGGGGTCGTGCAGCAACCCCTTCGCCAGCTCGACACGCCGCTTAAGGCCTCCGGACAGGCTGCCGACAATCGACCGACTTCGATCGGCGATCCCAAACTGATCCAGCATGTCGTCTACGCGTTTCTTCAGCGCCGTCCCGGACAGTCCGTACATACTGCCGTGACATTTGAGATTTTCAGCAACAGTCAGTCGTACATCCACGGCCGGTGACTGAAATGTCACGCCCAGATGTCGGCGAACAGATGATTGCTGCGTCTTCACATTGTCGCCACAAACCGTGAGTTCACCGGTCTGCAGGGGAATAAGTGTGGCCAGCAGCCGGAACAGCGTCGTCTTGCCTGATCCGTTGGGACCAAGCAGCCCAAATAGCGTACCGGCAGGCACGGAAAACGATACGTTTTCGAGGGCAGTGCGACTGCCATAATTGTAGCAGAGGTTTGCAGCGGTGACGAGGTTCGAAGACAT
>JAGQQS010000813.1 GCA_020426105.1 Planctomycetaceae bacterium | reverse complement strand
CCAAAGCAACAGAGCTGGACTTTTCGATTATTGTTTTCCGCGGCAGCAGCAACCCTGAATGAAATGATTCAGGAATATTTCATTGAGTTTTGTTTTTGGCCGCGGCAAAATCCTGTCGGCTCAGTTCAATTTCACCGAGTTTTCGCTGCATCGCAGATCTCTCCATGTCGTTGGCCGACTGAGACATCGCAAAACCGTAGTGTTCCGCAGCCTGCTCTAAATTTCCCCTGTAAAAATGAATGTCGCCCAACGCAACATGTGCGTCTCGATAATCCGGGGACTGTCGCAGAATACTTTCGAGGCGATCAACCGCCTCATCGTTGCGGCCAAAATTTGCGAGCAAGACGGCTGCCTTGAGCTGTGCTCCGGGGTCCTCGGGTACAGTATCCGCAATCGCCTGTGCGGCCTCAAAGCGTGTGTACAACCAGCTCAGCTCGTCCTTCTTGCTGGGAAGGGTCGGCTTACCAACAAGCGTGTTTGCGTAACTGTGCTCAATTTTTTGTTTTTGTTCCGTTGTTAAAGGAGGATCCACAGCATCTGATGCGAAAAGGAGCCCCAGGATGACAATTGCGGGACTCCATTTCAAGGCATGGGCGTACGTACCCACGGCGTTCAATGCGGTGGTCTGTAAACTGGAACTCTGCCGCAGCCCCAGATTCAACTGGTTCGTTTTGTCGCGCACCTTCCATATAAATCCATCGTAGTAGTAGTGCAGAATTGTGGACGTGAAAATCAGACCATAGAAGAATCTGCTGACCGTCCCGTCTGCCACAAGCGGTGCGACGAGTCCGAGTGCTCCGTAGGCCGTGATGAGTCCCACGTACAGTATCACAGCGCCTCGGCGAAACAGAAATTTCATGAAGCCGCTTAGACTGGAACTCAAGCTCGCGAGACGACGGTTGTACGTCCAGACGATTGCGTTGTACTGAACGTCGTGGCAGATATCGAACAAGGCAATCCCCAGGATCAGCTCATCGACGAAACACATGGCGAACCACCACGTGCCGATGCCGCTTGCCAGCATAACAAGTTTAAGAGGATTGGGCCGCGGACCGCGATACAATTGAACGATGTAGTTGATCGTGTAGCCGAGAATTACCACCACGCAGGCGGCCAGCGCAACAGACCGGATCAGATTCAGTGTCGCCTGAGAGATAAAGGGGCCGCCAGCCGCATACCAGTGATCCAGGGTGTGGGAAACCTGTTCTGGCTTCCACAATCTGGGTGTTACGAATCCACACAGGCAAAGCATCCAGTCCCAATTCGCAGTCGCCCTGGAAGTGGATCCAAACCTTGCGTCGTAGATCCTCACAAACCCGTAAACCTGCATCAGTCCATGCCATGTGGCCCAGACAAGGATGATAAGGCGGTACAAGTCGAAGTGAAAATCATAAAGGGGGAAATATGCAAGCAGGATGAGCGGGGGAGCCAAAATGAAACGCCACTTGAACCGCTGAAACAGCTCCCGATCTCCATAAGCCCGCAGCAGGCCGGGAAGGTGATGCCCCAACGCAAAAAAGGCTGCGACGATTAAGGAAATCGTCGCAGCTTTTACACCCACCTGTTCCGACGACAGCAACAGGACCGCGGGCGCCGCAATTAGGGGCGTGAGCAAAATCAGGAAACAGTCCGCCGCGGCACTGATCATCCAGGGCTTGCGAGTTTCAGTGCCGTCTCGGTCAGGTGCGGCAGGCTGCCCGACAGTGGTACCGCCAGACGTTAAAGTCGTCGCTGCTGACATTGCAAATTCCGCAAACACTATTTCAGGTCGTAATTGACATCCGTTTGAGGCGTGCCCGCCACGACCACGAGTGAAAATTCACTTTTCGTCGGATCCTTGTATCGACCTTCAAGCAGATCCTTGCCTTGCTTCTTTCCCTTCCCTTCCTCGGGCGTATGCACAAATGTCAAGCGATACTCACCGGCAGGCAGACCATCGCATGATGTGTACGTCGTCCAGCAGTAGGTTCCGTCTTCCGCCGTGCGTGTTTCGCCAACGGGTTTCACTCCAACTTTTGGGTAAGCAAAAATCGTAACGTTTCCTGTCGGAGCACCGCTGATCGTTACTTTGCCACTGACAGCCACCGTGTCCTGTCGCTTTCCTCCAGCCATCTGATCTAAATCGGAGTCGTCAATTTCGGTGCCTGAGCCACATCCGGAGACTAGCAAGGCCATTGATAAGACCAAAAAAACGTTAAAACCAAACCGCATGATTATCCCTCAATGTTCACCGACAAGAATTGTCTCTGAAATACAAAAAAAGCCCACCAGCCTGACGGAGTGTCCAGCTGGTGAGCGAGTTGTTACCACAACTGTTGATTGCATGACATGACGTCATACAGTCAGCGACTTAGAATGATTGAGATGTCACGGCACCGTCGTTGCAGCCATGAATGCTGATCAACGTGTTCTTATCCATGTTTTGCGAGAAGAACTGAACAGAACCGTCTGCCATCAGGAACTGAGCTCCACCGGTGTGGAAGCTGTTGTAGTTCCACTTGTTGTTGCAGTTCATGAGGCACGGGCCACCTGGGCGTCCACCCAGATAAGGGGCGGAGCCGCATGGACCAGAGTTGTAGTCACTGTTGCAGGCACCAGGAGCCAGGCCACGCCAAAAATGTCCAGTGCTCCACTGCCAGTCGTACCATGATGGTCCCATCAGACCAGACTGTTCATCCGAAAGATTGGCAATTGGCTTGCCCATCGCGTACTCTTTCCCACCGGGAGCTGAGTGTTCGCCCAGAATGAATGTGTTTGTTGTTCCATCGGTGATCGCTCCGATCTTCACGCCGTCTGAACCCAGCGCACCTGGATCGTGTTCGATATCAAGAATTCCCTGTCCGCCGTTCAGGTCTGAAGAGAGCCAGTCAGCCAGCGGGGTGTAATCGAGAACTCCGCCACCGTAGTAAATCGTGGCACCGTAACCATCGCTCAACCAGTCATCCAGGTACGTCTCAGTCTTGCTGCCGCTGTGCGGGGCAGAAGGGCAAATGTAGGCTGGGATCACCGCATTCAGAGTGGCACTTGCGTGAGAATTCACGTAATTGTTGCCTGCGGCAGTGATCACGGGAGGACCTGTCAATGCTGCTGTTCCAGCACCCATGCAGGTGTTGAAATCGATGCCAGTATAGACATTCTGCTGATCCAGGTAAGGCAGAATACGTTCAGTCCATGTATGGAAATTCGCATCCGCCGCTGCATCGGTTCGTGGACCAGGTCCTTCACCGAAGTCAAGCACCGTATCGCCAGCATTTGCAGACAATGCTGAGGGGAAACGGTTGTAAACGTCATGATAGTTATGGAATGCCAA
>JAGQQS010000812.1 GCA_020426105.1 Planctomycetaceae bacterium | reverse complement strand
GTTGAGGGTAAATCAACGAAGAAGTTTTGACACCACCAGCATCGAGTGTGTCGGCCCGCACCTGTGAGAGTTTTCCCGCAATCGCCGGGGTTTAACACTCGCCATGCTTCTGTTTTGGCAACTGGGGAAGACTTTGCGGGATATTCTGATTGTAGTGGCGATCGCTCGTGAGCCGATCCCGACGATATGCAGTCTCTCAATTCACAATTCGATTTGCTGGGTCGACTGATTGACGCCACTGAGGTGCGGCATAGGGTCATCAGCAACAATCTTGCCAATGTCAATACGCCGAACTATCAGCGGATGGACATTGAGTTTGAACAACAACTGGCCAAAGAACTTGCAAGGCCATCGGATCCCCGAGGTCATCCTTCGATCCGCGCCCAGCCGGAGATGATTCTCACCCCTGGCCTGACCTCGCGCGCCGACGGTAACAACGTCGATATCGATCGGGAAATCGGTCAACTGAATAAGAATGCCATGATGCAGCAAACGTATGTGCAGCTGCTCAGCACGTATCTGGAGCAAATGAAACTGGCGATTCAGGGTTGATGCGGTGAGGCACGGTGCTGTGCGGGACAGGTCACTAAAAGTTCGATTCAGGAAAAGTCGGAAAGGAGTCGTGAACATGTCAATGAATCATATCCTCTCCGGAATGGACATCAGTGCCTCCGGATTGACGGGCGAACGTTTGCGAATGGAAGTGGCGGCAAACAATATTGCCAATCAGCATTCCACTCGAACTGCTCAGGGAGGCCCCTATCAGCGGCAGCAGGTCACATTTTCAGCTGAACTCGATCAGATCATGGGCGCCGGTGGCAGAGTGACGCGTCGCGGCGCCGGTATCCCGCAGGAATTGAGAGGAGTAACCGTCGTCGGGGTGACGAGTGATCCGTCGCCGGGTGAGAGTATTTATGATCCGGGACATCCCGATGCGGACGCGACCGGTCATGTGCAGCAGTCGAATGTGAACCTGTCGCGTGAAATGGTGGATCTGGTCACTGCCAGTCGCGCCTATGAAGCGAATCTTAAGTCTCTGGAAACGTTTCGACAGATGGCCGAACAGGCATTGTCGCTGTTACGAGGTTCGCGCTGATGTCCGTGTCGTCAATTCAAACGCCGGGTCTGTTGCCCCAGTCGATTCCGCTTCCCGTGCGTGATTCGAAATCGGCCAATGGCAGTCTGCCCTTTGCAGAAATGGTCAAAGGACTGATCACGGAAACGGATCAGCAGCAGTTACAGTCGCAGGACAGCGTGCGTCAATTGATTACCGGCGAAACGGACAGTATTCACGATGTTGTACTGACAACGTCCCGTGCCGATCTGGCGTTTCGCCTGATGATGGAGATTCGAAATCGCCTGATCGAATCATACCAGGAAGTGATGCGAATGCAGGTTTGATCAAGTTCGTTCATGGCCAGAGCTTTAGAGCCCGGTCAATATGACAGATTTTTTCCGAACGAACAGAGGATAAAAAAATGGCTTTCTGGATCACTTTACGCGATCAGCTCATCGCTTTGTGGAATCGCTGGACGATTGCGCAGCGGGTGGGAATTTCAACGGCTGCTGCCGCGTGTGCCGCGGCGATTATCGGCACGATGATTTGGGCGGCGCAACCCGACTATGTCGTCATCGCCAGCCAGTTGACGCCCCAGCGAGCCACAGAGATTGCCGGCATTCTGGATACTGAAAAAATTGGCTACAGCCTGAATTTTTCGGGCTCGGCGGTATCCGTGGCCAGCAGTGACGTCGCCAGCGCCCGCATGGCGCTGGCATCAATCCTGAGCCCTGAAAATGAAGCGGATGTACCGGCAGCGGGACTGTTTCCAGGTTCACCGGGCGAAGAAGAAGACCGTCGCCGGGCCGGCCTTGAAAAGCAGATTGAACGGGCCATCAAACGCATCCGCGGCATTGTCTCAGCCACGGTCAAAATCAGTCGCCCGAACCCCAGTCCCTTTATCACAGACCAGACGCCCGTGACAGCGGCGGTGGTTATTGAACCGCGCGCGGGGGACACCATTTCCGCCGGCACAGCGAACTCCATCATCGCGATTGTTGCAGGTTCTGTCCCCGGACTTAAAACTGACAATATCGTGATGACAGACAATACGGGTCGACAATACGGTGGTCACACTGGCACCGACGATCTGCTGGCGTCACAGATGAATTTTCGTCAGCAAAAGGAAGCCTACTTCGTTCACAAAATTGAGAGCCATTTGAATCGCATCCGGGGCGTACAGGCATCTGTTGTTGTGGCTGCAGAGATCGATTTTAACCAGCGCACAACAACCAGCAATAAGATCGATGCGGAGGGCAAAGCGAAAATCTCGAATAAGCTGAATTCGATCGAACAAAAAGGTTCTCGGCTGTTACCCATCGGAACGGCCGGTGCAAGTTCAAATGTCCCTGCGGGTGCAATCGCGCAAAATGATGGCTCTACCGGAAGTTACAAAACGGAGGACATTGATGAAGCTTTTGTGTACCCGGAATCACAGGAAGAGGTGAAATCGATTGGTGGAGACATTTTGCGACTGAGCGTTTCTGCGGTTGTCGATCTGACGAATGTCAGTCCGCCGGGAGCCGACACGGCCGACACGGCGGGCAATGCGGGCTCTGCCGGCAATACGGGCGTGACTGCCGCGACAAGTCTGACGAAAGAAGATATTGAAAAGCTGATCAAGAGTGCCATGGGCTTTGATGAAACGCGGAACGATCAGGTTGATGTGACACTGGCGGCGCTGGAACCAATCGACACCGGCGAACCGGCGACGCCTGGGTTTATCTGGGAAAAGTGGCAGCCATTACTGCAGTCTGTGTCGCTCGGACTGGCGGCGACACTCGCATTTCTGATCGGCATGATGTTGATGAAGCGCATGAAGCCGATCGTAATCACTGAGGCGACAGGTCGCGGAATTCCATTGGCAGACGCGCGCCGGCTGGCCACGATCTCTGAGCAGGCAAAGGCGCACCCGGAAGTCGTTGCCAGCATTCTGACAGCATGGCTCAATGAACAGGAATCCGGCAGTACTAATGATAAGCCAGACAATGCCCCGGAATCGGTCCGAACGCCGACGGGACCGACCAGCCCACGAACAGCGAACTCCGCCGCGAAAGCGGCATAGGTGAACCACTACAGGCGGAAAATGGATCGCGAGCGCCAAACACTCGAACTACTCCAACTACTCGGTGACGACGTAGCGGAAGTCGTACTGTCCCGGCTTCAGCCGGAACAGGCGGCCATGCTGCGAACCGGAATGCAGTCGGACCAGGTTCGACGATCGACCATTGGACGACAGCGCGCCGTGCTCGACGAGTTTGACTGTTTTTTTCAATTCGCACTGAAGGCTCTGCCTCGGAATGATCATGCGGCTGGTGGTGAGAGCGAAAGCAGTCCGTCGCGTTCCGCGCAAAAAGCGATGTCAGAATCTGAGCATGCCGTTGGCGAGGATCAACAGGAAACTCAGACAGGAAAAAACGCGTCCGAAATCATCGACGAGTCTGATCTGCCTGACGGATCTCAGCCAGAAGCTGCTTCCGACAGTTCGAATCCAAAGAACGCTGAAAAACCGGTGCCACCGCCGGTTTTGACGGGGATACCGCTCCTCGATCTCCAGACACTCAGCGCGCACCAACTGGCAACTGCCCTCTCTTCAGAACAGCCGCGAACCTGCGCCATCCTGCTCAGCAGCCTGTCGGGTAAATTCGCAGGGGATATTCTGAGCCTGCTCAAAGCAGAACACCAGAAACTGGTGATGAAAGAACTCACGAAGGAGCAGCATGCTCCCGAAGTCCTGATCGACCGCATTGCCCGGGCAACACTAACGCGGGCACAACAGTTGCCTGCCGATCCGCCGGACACGCGGGATCACGCAGATCGAGTGGCTGAACTGCTGCGCAGTGTTCCGAAAGCGGGTCGCCGGGAAATGCTGGCGGTCATCGAAGAGCAGGATCCAGATCTGGCAAAATCACTCCTCACCCGCATTTACCGTTTTGATGACATCGCTTCACTTGGCAAGACCGTTGTGCAGCGCGTGCTGGGGGAAATCGACAGTACCAATCTGACTACCGCTCTGTTTGGCGCAGCACCGGAAGTCACCGAAGCCATATTCTCAAATCTGTCTAAGCGGGCGAGGCAAACGATCGAGGAAGAAATGCAGTTTATGTCCAACATGACCGAATCACGAATTCAGCAGGCCCGGGATTCGATCGCGGAGATTATTGCGAAAATAGATATGGAAAGTGAGTCCTGATCTGATCGCCTGGGATAAACAGCACCCACAACCTTATACGTTTTACTTATGAATACACATCGCATTAAATTGAAACGCTCACCGCAAAGTTTCACAGTCGATCAGCGAACGGTCCGGGTCGAAGGTGGAACGGGCGTTGATCACCCGCGCGCATCGGGTTCGCCGGCGCATACCAGCGCGGTGACATCACGACAGAAACCAGCCACTGTTGCCAAGGTTATTCAGAATCCCGTCGATCGCCCGGTGACGCCGATTTCACGATCCACGGCAGTGCCGCTTCTGTCAAATACGTCACAGGAAATTGTCACGGCCGAACAAGTCGGGCTGGGCCGCGCTGATCCTGAAGAAATCAGCCGCCTGCAACAAATTCTGGCCGATGCTACTGAGGCGATTCAGGAACTTCAGGCACAACAGCGGCAGGCATTGAGCGAGACCCAGGAAGTCGCCGTCGAACTTGCAGCCGCGGCAGCATCATGGCTTGTGGGAGTTGCCATCGATCGAAATATGTTTGCGATCGATGATCTGATTATGAAATCGCTGGACCATCTGGGAGCGTCTCAACCCGTAAAAGTTCGTCTCAACCCCGCAGACCACACGCTGCTGCAGACCTTGATGAAAGATTCCGCCTGCCCACCGGAACTAACGCAGGTGTTCTGCGCGGGAGATCACACTGTTTCACGCGGCACCGTCCGAGTTGAAGCCGGACGTCGAATTCTGTTGACCGATATGAACACGCGCCTGGAAGAAGTCCGGCGAACATGGATGGAGAAATTAGATGCATCTCAGATTGAACGTCGCGGAGATGACTCAGTTACCCGGACGCTGCGACGTTTTCCGGAACGTCGGGAAACTGCGTAGTGTGCGAGGCCTGATGCGAGCTGACATGCCTGGCTTTGTGGGCGAAACCTGTAAGGTGGGTCTGCCGTCTGGCGAACAACTGATGGCGGAAGTTGTCGGCTTTGACGAAAACGAGTCACAGCTGATGTGCTTCGACAGTACGGCGGGACTGCATCCGGGGCTTGAGATTACGGCGACGGGTCACAGTCGCGCGGTCCCGGTTGGTGTCGGCTTACTGGGCCGCGTGATAGACGGGATCGGACGCCCGATCGATGGCCGTGGCCCGTTGCGTGTTCGCCGCTGGCGTGCGGAAACCGCCACTGTTCCCGATGCCATGCAGCGGACTCGAATTACTGAGCCGCTGGTCACTGGACAGCGTGTCATTGATGGATTGCTTACAATCGGTCGTGGCCAGCGCGTGGGCCTGTTTGCGGGAAGCGGCGTCGGCAAGAGTACGCTGATGGGAGAAATTGCCAAGAGTGCAGAATCGGATGTCAACGTGATCGCCATGGTGGGTGAACGTGGCCGTGAAGTGCGACCATTTATTGAAGACTGCCTTGGCGAATCAGGACTGGCGCGGTCGGTGGTGGTTGTCGCGACGTCCGATCAGACACCGCTGATGCGAATAAAGGCGGTTCTCACCGCAGCAACGATCGCTGAGGAATTTCGTGATCAGGGGGCTCATGTCCTGTTTTTTCTGGACAGTCTGACACGCCTCGCGATGGCCCAGCGCGAGCTGGGACTGTTGTTAGGCGAGCCGCCCGGTTCGCGGGGATATCCGCCATCGGTGCAGTCTCTTCTGGCCAGCGTGCTGGAGCGACTGGGGTGTGGCGAGGTGGGGGCCATCACAGGGCTGATTACCGTGCTTGTCGATGGTGATGATATGGATGAACCGATCACTGATGCCGCCCGTGGAATTCTGGACGGTCACATCATCCTGAGCCGTAAGATTGCGGCTCAGGGGCACTATCCCGCCGTGGATGTATTACCCAGTGTCAGTCGCGTATTCCGCGAGGTGACAACGACAGAACATCAAAACCACGCCACGAAACTGCGGTCGCTGCTCAGCACGCATGCTGAAATTGCAGACTTGATCCAGATTGGTGCGTACAAAGCGGGGACGTCACCGCAGGTCGATCGAGCCGTCCAGATTATTCCGGCCGCGAAACGATTTCTGCAGCAGTCTGTTAATCAGAAAGCGGGATGGCAGGAGACTCAGGACCAGCTTAAAACACTTGCTGCGGCGTGGCCGTGGTAGTCAGGGAGATCTCGCCATGAAACGCTTTTCATCCAGATACGAGCGCATCCGGCACTTGCGGTCGCAGCAGGAAGATACCTGCCGCGCTGCAGCTGCGGCCTGCAATGCAGAACGAATGCAGGCGGAGCAGAATCGGAATGAAGTACACACATGGCTGGATGCCATTCAACGCACGGCGGCACAGGACATTGGCAAGGGACTGAGCGGCAGCGTGTTCATCGCGATGGCCAACATGCTGCAACTTGGCGAGCAAAAACTGCAAAACGCTGCCGATCAACTGCACACCGCTGAAGCAAACCTGGACCTCGCCCTTCAGCAGCATAAGGCGGCACGCGCTGAACTCAAAATCATCGAAGAAGTCATACACCGGGAACAAACGGAACATCGCCGCGCGCAGTTAAAACACGAAGAAATTCACCTGCAGGAACAGGCATCACAGGCGTACTACCGCGTGCAGGGAAACAGGAGTGAATCATGAAGAAAATCCTCGGCCTTGTTCTGTATGCTGCACTGATGTTCGGCGTCACTGCCGGACTCGGCATGTTCATGATGAAAAAGTATGCATCGCCGGTCAATGACCATGCGGCGGGCGACAACGAACAGGATTCAGCCGGCAATCATGAGACGGGCCATGGTGCGCCGGGCGAGTCGCTGGTGCGATCCGCCGATGCGTCTGCAGGACATGGAACAGACTATTCCCTGGAAACGGATACGCGAAACGCTGCTGGCAGTCAAAAAGATCAGCAGCTGCCGGTCGCCGTCAGAAGCTCGCCGATGAGCGTCGAGGAAATTGTCCGCATGGGATTGAGTCTCAAGACACGCGATGAGCTGTTGCGGCAGCGCGAGACAGCCCTGAAAGATGCGGAAGGTCAGCATCGCCTGATCCAGACAGATGTGGAAGGCGCACAGCAGGAAGTTGAGAATTTGCTGGCCCAGGCAAACGATCAGCGCGCAGCGATAGAAGAACTGGTCGCGAGGATCAATGCTCAGAAGGACGCCGTCAGCAATGAACGGCTGGCAATCACGAACGAAAAGAAACTACTCCAGCTTGAACGTGAAAACCTGGAAACAGAGCGGCGGGAATTAGAGGCCCGTAAGACCGGGCTGGCTCAAAGCGAAACCGAACTCCAGCTGAAACGCCGTGAACTGGATACGGAACGTCAGAAGTTTGACAGCGAACGAACGCGGATCACTGTCGATGGAGACAAGCTGGTCAAAGATCGTGAAAAATGGGTCGAGGAAGTCGAGCGGATGAACGCAGAGAAGCAGCAGCTCGCGGCAGAAAAAGAAGCCATCCGCGTCGAACGCGAAAGGCTGGAACAGGACAAACGGCTGCTGGCCAGTACTCCGGGCGCGCCACCGTTGCCGAAACCGAAGCAGCCACTTGATGCGGCCGCCTCGAAACAGAATCTGAAAGAGCTGACGGAAATGTTTGAAGGCATGAGTCCGGAAGTCGCTGCCAGTACCATCAAAGAATTGTCGAAGAAGGGAGAAACAGACATGGTGGTTGATGTGCTGGTCCAGCTGGAACAGCGAAAAGCCTCCGCAATTCTGGATGCCATCGCCGATGAAACGCTGGTGAGTGAATTCCTCGTGAAGATTAACAGTCGGAACAGTCTGCCCAAGGCCGCTAAGAACTGAGGGGATGCGAAATGGATACGCTCAACGTTGTTGAAATCGGGCAGGACTTCCTGATTACGGCCATGTGGCTTTCCGGTCCGGCGATTGTCGTGAGTCTCGCGGTAGGCCTGCTCATCAGTCTGGCGCAGACCGTGACCAGCGTGCAGGAGCAGACGCTCTCCTTCGCGCCGCGGATTGTGGCCGTTGGTGCCGTGATGCTGTTAACGCTGCCCTGGATGCTGCAACAATCGTCCGCCTTTACCATGCGGATGATGGAACGTCTGTTGCAGGTGACACAATGACGGACGTCAGTCACTCAGTCACCGAGGCGCTGATCCTGGCCTCGCTGTTGATCTTCTTTCGTGTGGCCGCATTCGTGGCCTTTCTGCCGCCTCTGAATGGTCAGGGAATACCGGCTACCGTGAAGATCGGTCTTGCGGCAGCCATCACGTATCTGCTGGCCGCACGACACGCGCCATTCATGGCCGTCTCACTCGACATATCCAGCCATGGGGCCGGCGCATGGCTCGAGCTGGCCTATCTCAGCGTTCGTGAAACCGCGTTGGGAGTTGCGCTGGCCTGGCTGTTCAGTCTCTGTCTCGTCCCGGTCCGGATCGCGGGGGCGTGGATTGCGCAGGAGATGGGGTTGACACTCGGGGGGCTGTCGTCGCCGATGGATCAGCAGCCGAGCAACGTCATTTCAACATTTCTGGAAGCGCTCAGCATCATCTTGTTTTTCGTGCTCGATCTGCATCACATCATGTTGTATTCGCTGGGAAGATCATTCTCACTTCGTCCAGCCGCGGGTGCGTGGGCCATGCCGTCGTGGGATACCGTTGTCTGGAGCGTCACGCACGCTGTAGACGACGGGTTTCTGATCGTGGCGCCGATCGGAATTCTGCTGTTCGTCGTCTCTCTCACAATTCTGGTCACGATGCGCACGGCGCCTCAGTTCAACTTTATGTCCTATGGGATGACACTGCGACTCGTGGGCGGCCTGGGCGGTTTGATTCTCTTTCTGCCGGAAGTCTGCGGAGCGATCCAGCAACTGCTGTATCGCGTAGGTCAGGGAGTTAACAGCTGACATGGCCGACCTCGAACATAATGGTACCGAAGCTCCAACGCAACGACGACGTGACCATGCGCGCGAAGAAGGTCAGGTTGTCCTCAGTACAGATCTGACCGCCGCGCTTGGACTGTTGACAGGCTGCGCGATTCTGCTGTGGACCGGCAGCACCCTCGGTGCCCGGCTGATGCATGGATTTCGCGTTTGGCTGTCGGATGTGCCCGCCTCGGAATGGTCCGCCTGGAACGTGGGAATTGGGGCACGCTGGATGTCTGTCGAACTGATCGGCACCTGTGGAGTCTTTGTGCTGGCCATATTGGCTGTCGGTATCGGACTGGGATTCTCGCAGGTCGGCTTTGTCATCTCGATTAAATCGCTGGAATTGAAATGGGAAAGGCTGATCCCCGAGAATCCATTTTCGAAACTGATTTCGCTTGACTCCGGAATCAAAGGCGTTCTCAGCGCTATGAAGGTTTCGCTGCTGCTGGGTATTTCCGTCTGGATGCTTTGGCTGCGACGCGGGGAATTGTCAATCCGCAGATTCGGATCCATCGACGATGTGGCCGCCTATGCCTGGCAGCTTGGCCTGATCATCTGTCTGGCCATGGCCGGCGTTTCGGTGGGACTCGCGCTCACAGACTATCTGGTGAAGTGGTTCCGTCACGAGCAAAAGCTCAAAATGACCCGCGAAGAAATCAAGCAGGAGCAGAAAGACGACAACGGCGACCCGCACGTCAAGGCCGCCGTACGTCGGAAACAACGCGAAGCCCGAAAGCAGCAGTCGGTCAAAGATGTGCCAAAAGCCGATTTGATTCTGACCAACCCGACGCACCTTGCCATCGCAATCCAGTACCAGCCCGGAAAGATGCGAGCACCAAAAATCGTCGCCAAAGGGGCCGGCGTCTTTGCTCAGAACATTATCCGGATTGCCAGGGAAAACAAAATTCCCGTCATGGAAAGAAAGCCGCTCGCGCGAGCACTGTTTAAGGTTGTCGATGTCGGTCAGGAAATACCGTTTGAATTCTTCCGGGCGATCGCTGAGATACTGGCACAGATTTACAAAGCTAAACAGCGGAAGTAGTGGGGCGGAATAATGGCAAACGATCGAAACTTAATTTGAGATTTGAAATTTCAAACCTGAAATATCAATACCGGAGTTACCCATGGACATCGCAACCATTCTTGGCCTGTTTACCGGATTCCTGATGGTCGGTTCGGCAATCTGGTTCGGGGGTGATGCACTGCCGTTCATCCATGTGCCGTCTTTGCTGATTACATTTGGCGGAACTCTGGCCGCGGTCCTGATTCACTTTCCGGCGAAACGCGTCTGGAATGCGTTTGCTGTGGCTCGCAACTGTTTTGTCGCATCCCTGCCGGAACCCGGGGAAGTGCTGGAACAGTTTCGCGGTTTCGCCACGATCGTGCGTCGCGGTGGACTATTGGCACTGGAACCGATTGCCGAAGCAGAATCAGACGCGTTTCTTAAGACCGGACTGGACCTAATTGCTGGTGGTTGTGATGCAGAAACACTCACCACCGCGCTGCGTCAGGAAAAAAGTACAATTGCTCAGCGACACGCATCCGGACGTCAACTGTTTGAAGTCATGGCTTCAGCTGCTCCTGCGTGGGGTATGATCGGTACGCTGATCGGTCTTGCTCAGTTGCTGAGTCACCTCAAAGACCCGGCTGCGATTGGCTCTGGCCTTGCGGTAGCGTTGCTGACCACTCTGTACGGCGCGTTGTTTGCGCAGCTGTTCTGCATTCCGCTGGCGGGCAAACTCGAATCGCGGCACGTCGAAGAAGCGATCGTTCGCGACATTATGCTGGAAGGATTTCTGGCCCTGCAGCAGGAACACTCTCCGGGCCTGATTGAAGACCGGCTGCGTGCGTGGATTCCACCACAACAGCGGACAGACATGCCATCTGAAAGAGCAAAGGCGGCCTAGAGACGATAATGATTCCAATCAGACATGATCAGAAACCTTTGATGCTTTACACCATTGCGTGGCAGACTGTCGGTCCCGGAGTGCTCATTGCCGTGATGTTTGTGATCGCGACTGCGGCGGCGACGAATACCGAACAGACGGCTGTGGCAGGACTGCCCCGCATCGCAACTCGTGATCGAGTGTTGCTCGATGGCTGGTCAGAAGATCTGCTTCCGGATGCCAACAGCCCTGTCTGTCATTCCGTTCAGCTGAGACTGGCACTCCGACAGCTTCGTAACGCCGACGGAACGATCTCGCCGAACTGCGAATCATTCTTCCGGCTGTTGGCGCGACGTATGAAATCTCTGTCGCTCAGTATCAGGCTGACCGCTGATTCGCTCGACAACGCGAAATTCGCAGCTGCAATCTCGGCACGCATCATGGATGAAATGGAACTGGATTCGAGACAAATCAGGATTGCCCTGCGGTCACCTGCGGCCGGGGAAATCGATCCGCCGGAAGAGATGCTGATTCTCACAATCACAAGACGGGAATTCGTCGGAGAAACATGGAATGAAAGCAGACCCTTCAGTGATGATTCAGCCGACGACGATGACCTTGATTAGTGGTTTGACGATCGTGGTCGCGGCCACCTGGGCCCTGGGCGCAATGGAGCAGGACCAGTCGGGGCAGTCGATCGCCGTGGTTTCA
>JAGQQS010000811.1 GCA_020426105.1 Planctomycetaceae bacterium | reverse complement strand
ATCCGCGAGTTCCTGAAACGCGGCGTCGCCCTCTGGCAACCCGCCGGAAATCACCTTCTCGTGCAGCTGCACTGGATTCGGCAAATGCTGACTGGCCAGCTTCACCGGCATGAATACGTACGCAGACCGCGATTGGGAAGACGCGTGCGGAACAACAGCCAATGACGGTAGACCTGCTTCAACCTGCGGGTCGGCTGAAAACGGTTCGCCGCGATCGGAACATCCGAGCAATGCGAACCAGACAATCATGGGTGGGAGAGCTTTCGACATTGGTCGGTTCCCGATTGAATCTTTTCGGAGATGCTGCATTGTCGCAGGTTTTACGTGACAAATCCGCTGTATGAGTGTTGTCATCTCCCATTTTGTGGCGGATGATGGAAAGATCCGGGCGCGGGGCCAGCTTGGCTCGTGACCCCGGCACCAGTCCGGGATCTATCCATGAACGAAGCCGATCAGGAATCACGACAAACGTCCATTCCGATTCTGTATGAGGACGAACAGCTGGTGGCGGTGGCGAAGCCGTCAGGGATGTTTGTGCATCGCAGTATGGCGGACCGTTCGGCCACGGAATTTGTGGTGCAGAATGTCCGCGATCAATTGGGAAGTTTTGTCTATCCTGTGCATCGGCTCGATCGTCCGACCTCGGGTGTCCTGTTGCTCGCCAAAAACCCGGAAGCCGCAGCGATCTATGGTCACATGTTCGCCGAACGGCAAATTCGCAAGACTTACCTCGCTTTGGTCCGTGGCCACACGGACGATTATGGCACCGTAAATCGTCCGCTGATTTCGGACAAGGCGCGCGGTAAAGCGCCAGCGCATCTTCTTGCAACTCATTCGCAGGAAGCCGAGACCGAATACTGCACATTAGAACGATTTGAAGCCCCGTTCGCTTCGGGACAGCATCCCACTTCGCGTTCCGCGCTTGTTGAAGCCTATCCAAAAACCGGACGATATCACCAGATTCGGCGACATCTGTCCGGGATTTCGCACCCCATTATCGGCGATGCCGAGCACGGAGATACAAAGCTCAACCGCCAATACCAGCTGCACGCCGGAGTCACCCACCTGATGCTTGCAGCGACCCGTGTCGAATTCTTACATCCGGTGACACGGACACCACTGGTTATTGAATGTCTTCCGCCGGATTCGTTTACTGTGGTCGTGCGGAAGCTGCGAGAGGAGGGAATAGCGAATAGGGAGGAGACTGACTACTGAGTCGAACGGCGAAGATCAGTCAACATGCGTCCTGCTTCATCGATAAGTCGCAAGCAAATCGCGAAAACGATCGACCGGTTTTCCCGCGGCATTGCGATCTGTCACAACGGACCCGACGTTCGGCCTGCTGTTCCCTGTCAACTATTCCCTGCTGCTTCTCCACCCCACTCAGTACACACCCACCGTGGTTGTCTTGGCGAAGACATGATACGGCCGTACGCTGCTGACACCGTCCCATGGGTATTTGGGGCACGGTTTTTCGCGTTCGCCTTCGTCGCGTTCAAGGAAGCCGGGGACGAAAAGTTCTTTCGTCATCGTGTAAAGCTTGACGCGGCCGGTCGCTCCGTAGTCCACCACTTTCGTGTGGTCGTCAAAGTCAACAACTTCGATCACAGCACGTGGTTGAGGCGCATAGTAGGTAATCTTGTAATTGTCAGCCGGATCGAATGGCTTGCCGCAGGCGAGACCCATCAGGGTATTGCCGTAAGTCGGAGTGATGTAGACATTCGGTCCAAGCAACTCTTCGCAGGCGAAGCGGAACCACTGCTGCGTGAACTCGGTGCCACCACAGAAAATGCCTTTAATTCCAGCCTCTTCAACGCTGCTGCCCTGATCCATCAAACGCAGCGCAAGTGCTTCGAGCAGCTTTGGTGTCGTGAACATGCATTGAATGTCATTGTTCGCGCCAAGAATGGTCATTGCCTGATCGATGACATGGGCACTGTAATCCTTCGCCTCATCGACCTTCCCCTTCTTCAGGAGCTTCACGACCCAGCGTGGATCAAGGTCCACGCAGAAGCAAATACCACCGCGAAACTGGGCCAGATGCTCGATCGCGAGTCGCAGTCGTCGAGGCCCCGACGGGCCGAGCATCAGCCAGTTGGCGCCCTTTGGAAACGATTCGTCAGGCAGCGTGGCGCTGAAGTTTTCATAGTCAATCCAATGGTCTTCAACCACGACACGGCTCTTGGGGACACCGGTTGTGCCTCCAGTTTCGAACACATAAATCGGTTTATTCTGCAGCTGTTTTGGCACCCAGCGGCGCATCGGTCCGCCGCGCAGCCAATCGTCTTCAAACAGGGGGAATTTCTTCAGATCATCAAAACAATTAACGTCTTTAAGCGGGTCAAAATTGAATGACTTCTTTTGCTCAAGCCAGAAATCGCAGCCGGTCTCATCACCAAAGTGCCACTGCACTAATTCTCGTGTTTGCTGGTCGAGTAATTCTCGCTGAGTCTTCTCGTTTTGATCAAGGGATGTCACTGGACGTCCTTCGTAGAGGGAAAAAAATCGGGCTCAGATCGTTGCAGCATCGTAGAAAGGCTCACGAGGAATTCAATGAAGCTAACATTCTGCAGCCGACGGTTCTCACCAATTTTGGCGGGACTTTTGCAATTGCGCCGGTTAAAATGCTGTAGCGTAA
>JAGQQS010000810.1 GCA_020426105.1 Planctomycetaceae bacterium | reverse complement strand
CCTCGAAGGGGTCTCGATCGAGGCGGTGAATCAGCTTTTTCGACAGAAAGGTGTCGCGAATCTTATTGTTCCGGAATTTGGACGGCGGGTGTCGATTTGCGGAATACTTATTCGACAATTTGAGGCAGTTGCGGGAAAATCCTGCGAAAAGCAGATTGTCATCAGGTACAGAGAAGTCCCGATTCGACAGGAATTTTCATCACCGGACCCGTCAACAAACTGAGGAAGTCAATGCGGCCTTTATGAGTGGCAGGGACTCCACGACGCATTTAGATGGACAGTTATATTCGTTCACAACCACTCACGTCTGGCCTTCGACCTCGTTTAATTACGGAGACATTTCATGCCCTCTAAAGCACAACGCATCACTGGCTGGGTATTAACGGGTTCGCTCGGACTCTTCCTGATCGGCGCCAGCGGCATTCCCAAGTTTGTTGACTTTCCCGACAAGAAGGAGATGTTCGACCATCTGGGCATCACAGCTAATCTTGCGCCAATCCTTGGTGTGATCGAAATTACGGTCGCGATCCTGTTTCTGATTCCGCGAACATCTTTTGTCGGTGCCATCCTGGTGACGGGCTACCTTGGCGGGGCTGTCTGGACGCACCTGCGCGTCGGCGATCCGTGGTTCTTTCCAATTATCCTTGGCGTCGTCACGTGGATCGCGCTGGGGCTAAGGCAGCCAGCGATCTTTTCGCTGGCGTTTGGAAAAACACCGCGAGGTGCAGGCCCTGACGGAAGCGTGCCTTAGACTGAATGAGCACTCGACCGACATCTGAATGGCCGCGCCGAAAGCCGGTCCGACGCCTCGCCCACATCAAATTGAAGAGAGCCCGGCTATCCTGAGGACAGCCGGGCTCTCGTATTTGAGATGACGATTTTACCGGGGATACAGATCTGTTACAGGAAAATCGTGTATTCGATTCTCGCGATGTCCTGGTACCAAGCCTGTCCTGTCAATGCATGGCCGTATCCAATATACAGTGTACTGCCGTTGCTCTTGAACATCGTCCGCACGCCAAGCTTCATGTTGACAATGGTTGTTTCAGCGCTTTCTGCCCCGGTTGCAGGATTCAGTACCAATCCATCCAGCACCGACCAGCCAACCACTTCGGCAATCGGGCTGAATTTCATTCTGTTCGTTTCAGCGACGGTGTAAGCTGCTCCGACACCGTATCGCAGCACGTTTCCTGCAAAGTTTTGTCCATTGAGTGAACTGCCGTTGACGGGTATCCAGTCTCGCAGTTCACCGAAGATGTCCAGTCGCGAGCTAACTCGTTGCTGCGCCAGAAACCCGGGCTCAAGACTTACGTGATCGGTTCCCAGGCCTTGCCTGGCGTCACCCGTTGGAATATACGTCTTGAACTGGAATGTGAAGACCGTTTCGGGAGTACGTACCAAGGCGTATTTGAATCCCGCCTCCAGATCGGAAAGACCTCCGGTGTTCCCGGTGTCGGGAGTCGTCGCGTTCACGGGCGAAGCCTGCAGAAAGCGAACAGGCACTTCGCCGAATACCGAAAACCGGCTATTCGTTGCATATTCGACATACCCGCGGAGATCCTGGTAATCGACGCTACCGTTCACAGCGAGGTTAGGAGGCGGACTTCCAGGTCCGGGAGCCCCTGCACCAAAGCAGCCACACTGAGCGTAGAAGAACTCAGCGCGGTCCGGTCGTTCATTATTAAACCCGGCATCGAACCTAAGTCGGAACATCGTTCGCGGAACGGCCCAGTCAATATAGCCAGGTGCATGCCCCTGTGCAGCGCCTTGAGCAGTCAGCGTTCCTTCGACACCGCCCGAAAACAGAGAGGGTGTGGCCGCCGCCTGTGGCTGATTGAATGGGGCCGAATAGTTTTGGGGTGCAGACGGTGCGGACGGGGTAGCGTCCGGCGGGGTCGGCTGCTGAATAAAATCAGCCGAGTTATCCTGAAGTGGCGGTTCGGACGGTTCGTAGATGGAACCCTGTGTTGGCCCGGTCAGCATTTCACTGCCGCAACCGGGAACACAGCCCTCCGTGCTGCAACTGTCATACGCTGTGGCAGTTGAATACAGGATGGGTAGTGAAACCAGGACAGCAAAGGCTTTCGATGCCTGCCGCGCGATCTTTCGACCAATGGTGTTGTAATCAAGATTCATCGGAATATTTGCCTCCAAGCATTTATTGGTCGTACACGTGATCCTCTCACGTGACGGCTTATCCTTCTCAAACCAGCCGATACTCGGAGTCCCGCGACTGTTTCCTGGCTTTCAAAGGCCAGTTTCCGCGTCAAATTCCGGGATCTTCTGCAACAACCCACCTGTCAGGAGCGTGTTCACCCTGGAATAGAGATCGAACAATGTCTTGCTGGAAAGTTAACTGGTTCGGAAAGATTTTCACGGATCGGCAGAAGTTGCCATAATCTGTGCGGATTGTGCTGCGCGCGGGTCTGCACACTTCAGCCCCTCGGTTCCTGGCAGCGAGGAGATCTGGTTAATTGAAAAACGTATTCACCTGCGTGGCAAGCACGCAGGGGCCTTCAAAAGTGGGTAATGACAAGCCGATGGTGGGCCGGCGCGGCTTATCAGCCGCTGGTCCCACCAGCAGAATCATTTAAAAACGCCTTATAAAAATTGTCACTTTGAAAGCTGCACGATCTCCGAGACGGCAGGGTGGTCACTAATTCCGCTCCGGCTCAGCTGGAATACGGGCAATCATCAGCTGCAATAAGTCTTCCGGGACCAGGGTTTCAAGTACAAAACGACGATCTGTCGCAGGTGCCCCAAGTTGCCTTTGCAACAACTGCTCAATCGTGCCGAGGTTTACTGCGGCTGAGGCTGTGGATGAACTAACATCGGTCGCTTGTTCAATTGCGGCGATCAAAGTGCCCGGAGGATTTGGCAGTGGCTTTTTCCCGGACCATGCGACACGAAAAAGCCCAAGGTTTGGAAATCGAGGCCATTGAGTGGCCGCGGAGATTTCGTTCTCTGCGTTTTCGATATCCAGAAATACAACATGCGCACCGGGCAAATGCTCAAACAACCCCGCAAGATAACTTTCACTGATCGACTGGGGATGTTCAATCGGGTTTTCGTAATTTTGAAAGTCTTCCAGCAGAAACTCGCCATTGGCAGCCCTGTACTCACGACCGCGGTAGTAAAACATAACCACATCATTAATTCCGGAGGCCAGACGTTGCTGGGTCATCTGTGCTTCGATCAGCACCATCAGGGTGCGCAGATTTCTGCCAATAGCTTTTTCGCCAACAAGCGTGGTGTAGGATTTAATGCTGGCAAAGGCCGTTTCCGGGGTTCGCAGACGGAGAGCTGCTGCGGCTGCGTCATTCAAATCTTCAGCACGACAAACGTTGCGGCCATTTTCCATCTGGACTCCCATCAATACCAAATGCAGCCTTTGACGCTGTTCCGGCTTTGCGCAATCGACGTAGACATGCTGCAGCGCGGCGATCGAATAATCTTCAATCGCCAGTTTCTGGTTGCTGGTCGCGATTTCAGGTGCCTCAATCCGCAGGCGGTTTTCACGAAGATTGAGTACCAGCGGAACACGGAACTCAGCGCGCTCGACACCTTCCGCCGGAGCCGGCACTTTCAGTGTTCTTAGAAATCCATTCACCCAGACACGTACGGTCCAGCTTTTTCCGGACGGGCGATGGCCGCGAATCCATTCAATCTTTCCTTCAAGCGTCGTTTCTCCCTGTGGAACACTGCTTTTGAAAGCGGGATCGTCCTGAAATGCGTCCGAATCGCGAATCTCAGAAACGGTGTCGCCAGTGACCAGTTTCTGCAATGTGATCGTGACTGGTGGTGCCAGATAGCTAATTGCGATTTCCTGAGTTGTCACGCCGCCTCGATTGCCAACTTCGATCCGGATTTTATTGACACCTTCAGACAGCTCAAGTTGATGTTCAAATTGCCGTTCGATGACAGCCGAAGCCACATCGAGCTGCTGTTTTTCGCTCTCCTCCAACAAATGTATTCGCGTGGGTGAGCGAGAATCACGTTCAACGATGAGGTCCACGTGATTAAGTCCCGACTCGGACGTCACCATGAATGCGACAGGCTGAAGTGGCCGTGAGGATGACTGGTTGACAAGGGGGCGAATCAGTCGGATTTCAGCCTTTTTCGGGGCGGGGGGCACGGTTTCATTCACAACAATTGGGTTGGATTCTCCGTCCCGATTCACTGCCATAATTTCGATGCGGTTCGCCCCTTCTGTCAGTGCAACCGCAGCCAGAGTAACCTCGCGAGTGCCATCTTTCACGCGCTCAGTAAATGTGAGCGCCGGCATTTCAACGCTGTTCACACGTAACTTAACTTCGGAAATGGGACGCGAGTCAGATATTTCTGCCGCGCACACAATATCTGCCAGTGCCGATTCTTCGGCTCGCTGTACGTGCGCATTCAGGAGTTTTGGTGGATGCCTGAAATGAACCGTCAGCGGCAGTTTGCGACTGCTGCCCCACTGATTCGCAAGCCGCAGCTCGATGCGCCTCTGATCCTTTGGCTGCGAAGAGTCCGGTGAGAGAGTCAGAGTTCCGGAGAGTAAACCCGTCTCCGTATTCAGCGCCATTGTGGCGGATTCAACGGGCTGGTCATCAACGTAGAGTCTATAATCAAATGGAAACTTTCGA
>JAGQQS010000809.1 GCA_020426105.1 Planctomycetaceae bacterium | reverse complement strand
CTTCCACTTGATCGAGACTTCGCTATGACCAGATTTTTTTGCAGAGTGCTCGCTTTCGGACCATGTCTGCCATGGCTCGCGACAGGCATGTTCGTTTGTATGATGAGTTATGGATCCAGTTGTCCGGCTCAACATCATGCGGGGCACCATCATGGTTACGGGTTTGGAGGCGGATCACAATTCGGAGGCGGGGGAGTTTATAACAACTTTGGTGCGTACACGGGGTCCGGTCCGAATAGTGGTTCCTGGAACTACAGCTATGGCGGCTTCAACGCCAGTGCTCCCCTGGGCGGATTCAATGCCAGCCGACCACTGGGAGGCGTTTCATTCGGAAATGGTTTTGGGACCGCGACGTATAATTCCCAGAACAATTTCGGGGTGACGACGTACAGCAATACCGGAGTTGGCTACAGTCATTTCAATTATGGAGTTGGGTATGGATATCCAGTGATCTGGTCCACGCCGATTTACAATTACACTCCATCGGTTTTTGGATATGGCACCGGGGTCTTCAGTCCGAATTTCCCTTCCGGCAACTATATTTCGAACGGATATATAGGCTTCGTTCCGAATGGCGTTTACAACCCCTGGTATAACCCTTGGTGCCAGGCTGGATGGCCATACGCGGTTGGTGTGAACTCGTACTTCCCCGGCGCGGCCATCGCGCCGACTGTATTGATGTTAAATATGAATCTCAACATGCAGGCCGTAGAACCTCCTGCGACTTCATATTCATTGCTGGATCCCCGGCTGATTGACCAGTTGGCCCCGGCCGTTGATCCGAACAGCATGGATCCCCCGGCGATTGAGCCACCTCCAATCCCGCAGCCGCCGCAACCAGGCGAGCAGCTTCCGCTGCCGGATGCACCGCAGTTGCCCGATCACCCGGATGGTGTCCCCGTACTGAATGAATTTGACGCCATGCCACGCGATCAACGAGTCTCAACACTAACCGAAAAAATTCAGAGTCTGCGGTACCAGGCGAGTGGTGACGACGCATTTCATAAATCGGATTACGCGACCGCGGATGTTTTCTATGCCACCGCCATCAGGACGGCCCCGGATCGCCGCGCTCCTTACCTGCGCATGGCCATTGCCCGCATCGCACTCGCTGATTTTCCGACAGCCGCGCGTTACCTAAAAGCGGGGTTGATGATGGAAAGTGATGCGTCACGACCGTGGTGTACTGCGGAAGAACTCTATGGCCAGAAAGTGGCTGAGCGAGCTCGAACGCATGGTGGACCGCTGTGGAACTGGCTGTCCGAACGCCCGATGTCGGCCGATCGATTACTGCTGGCCGGAACCTTTCAGAAGCTGCGAGGATACAACAGGACCGCCGATGAGATGCTGACATTGGCGAGCCACGAGGGGCCTGAGGCCGTCCTTGTTTCCGAAGTCACGCACCTTGCTGCAACAGATATCGGACAGCGCGCCGTTTCGCATGATCTGGAGCGGATGATCGAACAGGCATCGGCACAACCTGACAACTCTGGAGAATCAACAAACCATCGGGTGATGAAACGTGCAGTGGAGCAGGCGGGAGGTATCTTCATGCGCGGCAAAAGTACGGTAACGCGAACCGAGCCTGCGACTTCAGCGCAGCAGCCGATCGCGGCCTCCGACGCAGATGCTGAAGAAGCCCGCATTCCATTTGAGATCCCGCTGCCCGACGAGAATTGAAGGGCAGACACCTGCGACAAAAACAGCCGTCTCTCTCTGAGTGATGAGTTGCGATAAAACAGGGTCGTATTTTCTGGCTCAGTCGCACCGAAATTGATGGCGCAATCGACTTTTGTCGCACGCGTCACAGCAGGGGCCACGCCGTTGGGGATAAACAGCCTTGGGCAAACCTGATTCTGATCCTTTCAACCCCTACGCGGCTCCACTTGCCGAGCCGGAAGCTTTTGATCCGTTTCAGCAGGACGACACACGGATCCGTCAGCAGTTTATTAACTGCGAAGCCAATGTGACGACGATCGCAGGCGTGATGATTATCGGTGGCCTGCTTGTGGCTGCGATCGCAGCCATTGCGGCGTTTGTGACAGCGGCCAATTCCGGAGCGTTCGCATTTGGTGCTGTTGCATTACTTGTCGTGCTGGTGTTATTGGGTTTCGTGCAGATGGTTATTGGAGCACGTGTTCGAACGCTTCACCCACGCGCCAGAATCGGGGCGATCATCTTCTGTACTCTGTGGTTGTTCTTCATTCCACTTGGGACAATCTTCGGTGGCGCATGCCTGTGGTATCTGGTGCGACCAGCCGCCACGTATGTGTTTACGCCTGAATACCGGGACGTGATCCGGAGAACGCCACATGTCCGGTTTCGCACCTCCGCAGTGTCATGGGGAATCCTGGCGACGGTGTTATTGGGTCTGTTGGGGCTTGTCGCTGTCTCGATGTTTTGACGTCGTTTTGATGGCTTGCCGTGGCGGGTTTACAAACACCCAGCAGACGGCACCGGCAAAATAGACACCCGCGAACAGCAGCAGCACCAGATTCCAGTTAGTGGTCAACTCGAAGAGCTTTCCTACAACGAACGGGCAAGCCGCGGCGGCGAAGTTACCGATCATATTCATTAGTCCAAACACCTGCGGCACACGCGGCCCTCCGATATCGATCACGGCGGCAAACGCGGCTGGTCCCGCCAGCGCTGCAAAGAACGAACCCAGCGTCAACAACGCCACCGCCAACTCCGGGCTCTTCACAAACCACGCCACCAAAATCAGAAATGAGCAGGCTCCGAGTGACGCGGCACCCACAGCACTGCGACTGAGGCTCAGGCCGCCTGTGCGCCGCCAAATCCAGTCTGTCATTATTCCGCCAAAGATACAGCCAGCCAGAGTTCCTGCAAAAACCAACCCTTGCAGATAGCCGGACTTCGCCACCGAAACACCACGTGTCTCCTGCAGAAACGTGGGGAACCAACTGGCAAAAAACATATAGCCGCTGGCTCGACAGATCTGCTGACCGCACAGCCACAACATTGCCGGACTGCACGCCACTGTCAACAGGTCAAAAGAGTCGTTGTCTGAGATTACCGGTTTCCCGTCCACCTGATCCCTGTCGTTTGATTCGCGGCCAGCTCGAACCAACGCCAATTCGTCTGCGTTC
>JAGQQS010000808.1 GCA_020426105.1 Planctomycetaceae bacterium | reverse complement strand
GTGCAACAGGCGCGCGAAGCTGCACGTCGAACGCAGTGCCGCAACAACCTGAAGCAATTGGCCTTGGCCTGCCATAACTATGAAAACACCTATGGCGTATTTCCGATGGGAAGTGACTTCTCGTTAATCGGATGGAAGCAATATATCTACCCATATGTTGAGCAGACCAATGTCTACAATGGCATTAACATGTCGGATAACGTGTCTCCGGGCGACCAGTGCCGAAACGGAGCACCATGTTACACGGTCCAGCTGCAGGGAAAAAACCTGACTCTGGCCGGGCAAAAGGGCTGGGCCGAGTATAACATGCCGGTGTTCAATTGCCCAAGTGACCCTCGTAGCGGGACTATTGCTCCTTACGCGAGCGCTGCTGCGGGGAACCTGTTCATCTTTCAGAACTACTTTGCAGTCTGTGGTGGCGTGAACTCGGAACTTCGTGGTGGCCGCAGCTACGGTCCTAATTCACGTCATCGTGGCGTGAATCTTCCAGGTGGATCTGGTCAAGACGTGGTCGGTGCCGCAAACTTCAAGCCATGGACAGAATACACGGGATTGTTTGGAATGGCCATGAAGGTCAAAATCGGCGATTGCACCGACGGCCTTTCAAATACTCTGCTGATCGGCGAACGCCCGGTTGACGGTGCTGGGTCGTGGGGCTGGGCGATCAACTGTGCCGAAGGCGACGGGATGATCGGTACAGGGTCCCTCGCAATTCCTGGTGCGCCAGCGCCATTCGACGTAGACCAACCGGCGCCGATGCTGGCGAGAGTACCGACGACAAATTACATCCCTGCAGTCTTCGGCAGCCACCATACCGGTGGTGCTCAGTTTGCACGGGGTGACGGTTCCGTCAACTTCATCAGCAGCAGCATTGACAACAGAACATGGGTCGCAATCGGCACGCGTGCTGGTGGCGAAGTAACTGGTGAATTCTGATCCGGTCTTCCTGACCTGTTAGGATTCACATGTCGAATGCTCGACGAAATTGCAACCTGGCTGCACATTGAGCCAGGTTGTTTTTTTGAATACCTTGCCCAGTTGGTGAATTTCACGTTAGTCCACAATAGGGATCGATGATTTTGCCAACGAGCCCTGAGCCCCGAGCGAAGGTGCGGCCAGTAAATGTGGTGCACTACCTCTAAAGTTGTTTGCTTCGTCAGGGCTGAAAGACCAGGACAGCTTCTGCCAGTGGCGTGACGGGCTGTTGATTTAATTACAGAAGAACAACTCTTGTTTGACCCGTGGCCGAACGGCCAGGTTTCTTGGCCACGGCCTGGCCTTTTGGCCACGGGTTAAACGACTAATTAAGGTAACCCAGAACTATGAATACACGCAGAGGTTTTATCGCTCAGACTCTTGCCACTGGTGTGACTTTGCCGATCGCATCCGCCGCTATGGCACAGGACAAGCCATCTGCAAAAGCTGTACGCCCCGTGGTGATCTCCACATGGAACATGGGGGTGGCAGCCAATGAAGAAGCATGGAAGATTCTCGCTGCCGGTGGCAAATCTCTGGATGCCGTCGAAGCAGGAGTCAAAATCTCAGAAGCAGATCCAGCGATTACTTCTGTTGGCTACGGCGGGACTCCCGATCGAGATGGCCATGTGACACTCGATGCCTGCATTATGGATGAAAAATCAAGAATCGGCTGCGTAGCCGCACTCGAGCATATCAAACATCCTATCAGCGTCGCCCGACTTGTGATGGAAAAGACGCCGCACGTAATGCTCGTTGGTGAAGGCGCGCTCCAGTTTGCACTGGCAAATGGATTTAAAAAAGAAGATCTGCTTACAGAACAAACAAAAAAAGCATGGGAAGACTGGGTCAAAAATAACGATTACACCCCTGTAATTGATTTCCAGAATCATGACACCATCGGGATGCTGGCGATCGATGCCAACGGTGATATGTCCGGTGCCTGTACGACCAGCGGCTGGGGTTATAAAATGCACGGTCGAGTCGGAGATTCTCCGATCATTGGTGCCGGGCTGTTCGTTGATAACGAAATCGGCGGAGCGACCAGCACAGGTCTTGGGGAAGAAGTTATCCGCATCTGTGGCACGCACACCGTCGTCGAGTACATGCGACACGGGCATTCTCCGTACGAAGCCTGTAAGTTGACCGTCGAACGAATGGTTCGCAAGACTCCGCGCAAGATGGAAGAGGTGTCAGCAGGGTTTCTCGCGTTGAACAAGAACGGCGAATATGGCGCGTATGCCGTTCGGCCTGGCTATGAAATGGCCGTCAAAGTCGAAAATGGCAAGCACGAACTGGTACCCGTGGAGTTCCACAAGTTTGGATAAACCGTGGGTTCACAGCGCTTTTGTGCTACGAAAACGCGGTGATTTCCTGGTGCAAAGGCCCAGTGAGCCCCTGAGGTGAACTCAAGGGGGGCGCTTAAGATCGACAGTATTTCCGCTTGTGAACATTCCAGGAAGACAACGGGGATAAGTCGGGTCCTTAAACCGGTACGTCGGGGTGGTTTTCGGGAATGAGCCAGATCCAGCTTTTCCCCAGTCGCCCGCCATAGTTTCCGGCGGTGATGTTGACGAGGCCTTCAACCGTCGAGGCGGCTTTGATCGAGGCCTGCGTCGCGGCACTCACGACCGCAAGGTCACGGCCGTTGATGATGATTTCCATCACCGATCGGACGCCATCCGGAATGAGCGATTCGACACCCGGACGTCCCTTCAACGTGGGACAGAAGGAATCATTGGTGCTGGCGAACAGAAACTTGTAGCGACTCCCTGCTTTCGAACCGCTCGCCGCAACACCGCCTGGAAACGGGGTGATGACTCCGGGAACCTCCTGACACGCGGCGACGGCGCGTTCAGCGGCCTCCAGAGAGGCCTCTTCGGACGTCGCCATGAACCAGAGATTGCCACCCATGATGCCGTCGTGATAGCTAAACCTGCGGTCGATGCAGAAGTCACCGCCCATTGTCGGCAGCACCCACATTCGTCGGCCAAATCGATCCTCAATTCGCTCAAAGCCGTCGCCGAAAAACGCCAGCTTCCGGCCAAGCCGATAATAAGGTTCGGTTTCACTGAGCGAAAAACAGCGCGCCGTCGGACAGGTCAATACGTTCTGGCTCACGCGGGTTAACAGTGCTTTTTCCAGGCCATCGACACGATGTTTCCAGAAACGAGGCACATGCAACTGGCAAATAGCGCCCGGTCGGCCATCCGGAGTCGGAAACGATTCGTTACCGCCTGGCCCGACGTAGCGATCCAGTCCGGCTTCACAGTCGCACCGTATCGTTGAGGATCCGCAGCCGGTCGCCGCATGGATCGCGTGATCAAGCCACTTCCTGTCCCTAGCGGTGATCATGAATTCAACGTACAGGCTGCGAAACGCTTCAGCGTATGTATCTTCGACAAGTGTGCTCATCAGCCTCGACCACGCCCATTGTAAACATGATCTTCGGTAATAATCTTGTCCATGAAGATGTCGTGATCAGCGACCGGGATTTCATCGAAGATCTGACATTCAAATGCCAGCGCAATCAAGGGTGTATTCCGGCGAGCGTGTTGCAGGAGTTTATCATAGTAGCCTTTTCCATGGCCTGTTCGCGCTCCGCGCCGATCAAAGCCGACGCCGGGAACCATGATCAAATCCAGGGACTCAACGTTAACCTGCTTTTCCGGCAGGGGACGCAATTCGGTGCGGGGCTCGAGGATCTTATACATCCCGAGTTCCAACTCGTCCATCGCGTCGAGTCGAAACAGTTCCAGTTCTCCGTCCGCGTTACACCACGGCACCACAATGGTCTTGCCAGACTTGAGCGCCAGCTCCAGATCATGTCGCGTGCGAACTTCGCTGCGAACGTCAATGTAAAACATTACTGTTTCGGCGTTCGCATATTCCGGCAGTGCCATAAACGCGCCCACAATGCGGCGACTAAGTTCGTCCTTGTTTTCCTGCGCGTTGCGATTGGCATGCGCCTGCCTGCGAATCGCGTCTTTTCGTTCTCGAAGGGCCGAATCCATTGTCATGCACGTCATCCTGAGTGTGGCTGAATTTGAAGTGTTGTTGCGCCAAAAACCAGCTTTTACCGCGGCTCAGCATTCCGATCAACCGGCGGATGTTCCGGTTTGTCAATGTTACCAAACGTGGTGGACAGCGAGGAGGAAAAGTCGAATTTTCGGCCTCCGGCCAGGCTGCGACCGCGTTCAGGTCGACATGAATCCCGGTGAATAAGCAAACATTCCGATGCTGGACGCGACGCCCGCTGTGGCCTTTGCCTCATCGCGGCGAAACAATTTCCTGCAAAATACGCTGAAACGAGCCTGACTTGCTGCTGACTGGAAGACTCTGACGTTCGCTGTACCCTCGTATTGCCCCCTTGCTGGCATTCCGTTCACTTCAGTGAAGGATAAATCTTCCGGAACACGCTATGATCCGGTGGGGGAATTGATTTCAAAAAACGATTTCTTGCCGTTTCCTCCAGCGCGCCTGCTGTGGATCTTCGCGTAATGGAACCGTGAACGATTCTCACAAATGCGCTGTCATTACATGAAGCGCACGTCGGCGCCAGGACAGTCGGTGTCCGACGATAATCCACGTCTGAAAAGCTAATCGTGTGCATGGAGATTGTCATCGATGAAAATATACTTTATCGCGTTCGTCTGTCTCCTGAGCGCAGCAGTTGGCGGAACATTGCCATGGGGCGCGGCGGATGAATCGCAGGGAGTGAAATCCGGCGTCAGTGTGATTGACGAAAATCGCTATGAACGACGCGGCGACCACGATCCGAACGGGATCGGCAAGTTTTACATGGGGCGTGAAATCGCGCATGTGATGGGATTTGGTCCGGGTGGTCAGGGAGCAGACTGGCTCGAGCGATCCAGTCGTGAGGAAGAAGAACGCCTGACATTGCTGGTACGATCATTGCAACTCAAGCCGGGCGAAGTCGTGGCGGATATTGGTGCCGGGAGTGGCGTCATTTCACTCAGGATGTCTCAGGAGCTCCTGCCTGGAGGGAAAGTATTGGCTGTCGATGTTCAGGATGAGATGCTGGCCCGTCTGCGGATGAATTGTGAGCGTTTTGGGATCAGCAATATTGTCCCCGTCAAGGGCACTCAGTTTACGACCGGCCTTGAACCATCAAGCGTTGATCTGGCGATTATGGTCGATGTCTATCATGAGTTCGAATTTCCGTACGAAATGATGACGGACATTGCCAAAACAATGAAGCCCGGTGGACGTGTTGTGCTGGTGGAATACCGCAAGGAGGATCCGACGGTGCCCATCAAGGAAATTCACAAGATGTCCCAGGCACAGGCGAAAAAGGAAGTGGAACGGGCTGAGTTTGGCCTGCGCTGGACAGAAACGATCCATGTTTTGCCAAGACAGCACATTCTGATTTTTACAAAAATGTAGGAAGGCGATCTGAGTTTATCGCAATTTATCGGCGAGGAACTTCAGATACGCCCCTTTCAAATCCGGCGGGATCGAATTCATGGATCGTACCACACTTCGCAACGTTGCATTCTGGGCAATGGCCATGACTGCAGTGCTGGAACTTATGCTCCGAGGCATTTATGCATTGATACCGCTGTCGATAAGTCCAATACCCGACCCGTCGATGGTCTACAGTCTGTTGTCAGCGGTCGGGTTTGTGATTGCTGTGCTTAGCAAAGGATCTCTGCTGCTGTTTCTGGGCCTTGTCCATTACGACCTGATGACAGCGCAGCGGCTGTCAGAGCATGCTCGGGATTATCTGATCCGGGACCTGACTCAGCCACCGCAGGAAAACACATTGAATCATGGTTGAGAATTTACCCTATGAATCGGTCCGTCATAAAGCGCTTACGATCGAAGGTTATTCGCGGGCCGCGGTACAAAGCTACTGGCGAATTCCTGAGTTGAAGATTGGCTTCGAGCTGGGAGCCAGTCCGTGGGCCTTCATGGGGACGCAGCATTTCCTGGTGACTCATGCGCATCTGGACCATCTGGCAGCATTGCCTGTTTACGTGGCCCGCCGACGCATGATGAAGATGGAGCCACCGGTGGTCTATCTGCCTGAAGAGGTGGTAGATCCGGTCTGGGCGATGCTGAAAGCATGGCAGCGACTTGATCGGGGGCGGATGAACTGTGAATTGATCGGCGTGAAAAGTGGTGACGTTCTGACGTTGTCACGCGAGCACCGGGTGACGGTATTTCCCACGACGCATACCGTGCCATCCGTGGGTTATATCGTGTACGACGTCCGCAAGAAACTGAAACCTGAGTTCCACGGGCTGAAAGGCGATCAAATCCGCGACCTGAAGTTTCAGGGGATCGAGGTAGCCGCGGAATTTTTGACGCCGATGCTGGCCTTTACCGGTGACACATCCCCAGCAGGGCTTGACGCCCATCCCGACTCATTTAGGGCGGAAGTGCTGATTACGGAAATGACGTTTTTTCGGCCCGAGCATCGAAAGGAAAAGATTCATAAGTTCGGACACATGCATCTGGACGATATCCTGCAACGCGCCGATAAATTTCAGAACCAGTTAATCATTCTGGCGCATCTGAGTACCCGCACCCACGATGCCGAGGCAAAACGCCGCCTCGATCAGCAGATGCCACCGGCACTGCGGAGCCGTGTGCTGCTGTGGAAACAGGGCGATCGCCCCCAATATGTGCCACTCGAAAGCCAGGTTTAAGCTCAAAACACTCAAAATGACAGCGCCGCGGAAACAGCGCATAAAAAAACCTCTTCCAGCAATCCTGAGCAAACGCGGTTGACACCCATGGTTCAGATTAAAAGGTGGGCACCCGACGCCCGGGTCATGTGATCCGAGACATAGTCGGCGTGACAGTCGGCCGGGATCAGACCGGGTTCCCGATTGGGTTTATCTGTAGGGTCAACTTGTTTTGCTGCAGGATGAAGCTGGCAGAGGTAATACACGAGAAGTGCAGCGACACAATACGCAGCCACTCCATTCGACGCAAGCGCAAGTCGGGGCAACTTTACACGAAATTTCTTCTCAGACATCGCTTGACAGTATTCGATTACGGGGTAAAGATCGAGCACGCAGGAGTCGGGATGTGAGAGGCTGGTTTCGCTGAAATTTCGAGGTAATCAGTGCCGGTCTCGATGTCGCGGCGGTGCAATCTTTTGTACACTGCCGCCAGAACGACCATGGTTCTTGGTCAGGAGTCTGTTCCAACGGGTTGTTGGAAATCCAAAGATGTTAATAGGGGCTGACAATGGCAAAGTCCGATCGCCGAATCGATATCGAAGAAATCAGTGGAGTTACGGTTGCCCGGCTTCTGGAAAAGAAGATTCTGGACGAAGCCAATATCGATGCGCTCGGTCAGGAATTGTTCGCACTGGTGGACAAGGATAATCGGAAGAAAATCGTGCTCGATTTCACACTGGTAGAATATCTCTCCAGTGCCGCATTGGGAAAACTGATTACGATGCACAAGAAAACCTCGACGGCCGGCGGAAAGCTGGCTTTGTGCAGTATCCAAAAAGATATTCTCGATGTTTTCAAAATTACGCAGCTTAACAAAGTGCTGACACTCTGCTCTGATCTCGACGATGCTCTCGCGAAAATTTCGTGAGCTCCGCCTGCTGAGGTCTCCCAGGCAATGCACCACTGCAAACCGGAATCTTGTCGATCCCGGTATTGGATGTGACCGAGAGATTTAGCACCCCCGCCAATTTTTTTGCCTCAAGCAGGTTTTCTCAAGGCGGGCCTCAGATTTTAGCAGGCAGACGCCGCGTCGATAGCCGCAGGTAGTTCCATTTTTATGGGTTGTGCAGGCAATTCGGAAGGTGATCGCTGCCGCCGATTCACACTCGCAGGAACGTTTTCGTCCGGAACAGGAACAGCAGTACCAGCCACTTCAGTGTGACCGCGGAGGCGACGAGAACAAGGGGGGCAAAAATTCCGGAATACTTTGCAATTCCACCCGCGAAGAAATTAGCCATCTCCTTGAAATCTACGAATTGCTGCATCAAATACATGGTGATGGGATTCATACCGATGACGACAAATACAAACGCCCATCGCTGGAATCCAAGGACATCAATTACGAAGTAAAACGCGGCCAGCAGTCCGAGGCTCCAGCCGCCGGCCCAGAGCACAAAAGAACTTGTCCAGAGGACTTTATTGATCGGAAATGTCAGGCTCCAGCAGTAGCCGGCAGCGAGACAGGCACAGGCAGCAAGTGCAAGTCCGAAAGCTTTGACAGATGGTTTTTTCTCCGAACGCAGCCAATGGCCGGCGAATACCCCGAGGAGTGCCGTGGCGACTGCCGGAAACATAGACAGCAGTCCTTCGTTGTCCCCCACGACATAGCAGCAGAATTTTCCAGGCAACAAAAGCCGATCAACGTAGCCAACCAGATTCCCATCCTGACTGAGATCGTATGCTGCAAAACCGGGAGCTGGAATGAAACGCAGGACTGCCCAGTACCCGACGAGTAACGCTGCAAACAGGATCACCTGGCCTCGAATATTCAACAGCAAGACCGCGACAGCGGCGCAAAAATAGCAGATCCCGATTCGCTGCAGCACACCGGTCCATCGCATTTCTTCGAAATTAAACTGGAGGAATCCGTTGTAGATCCAGCCAAAGACCAGCAATAACAATGTACGCCGCATGATTCGGATCCACGCCTGTGATCGCGGCTGATCCGGGGCGTCAAGGCTGGTGTACTGAGAGAGGGAGAATGGAAGCACGACACCGACAATGAACAGAAATGTGGGAAAGATCAGGTCATAAAACCGAAACCCATTCCATTCGACGTGCTCCATCTGTTCGGCAAGTTTTGGCTGGCCACACAATTCGGCGATCACTTTGAACAGAGAACCGCCGCCGAGAATCCAAAGCATGTCAAAGCCACGCAAGGCGTCAATGGAGACGAGCCGTTTCTGTTTCGAGCTGCCTGGTTCTTTATCTTGAGTACTCATTCATTGCCGCCCTGAAAGCCGTTGCAAAAGCCTGAAATGACTCCTGAGAGGCCCGGACTACATCAAATCCGCGCCGAAAAGGCAATGGTGCGTGAGTATCAGCGTTGCAATTGACAGGAATTCACGGCCCTGTGTCGCGCTGAGCCGTGGCCGTCCGATACTCAACCGTTATTTCAGCAGAGCATGTGCCTAATCATCAGTGTCGTGCATGAATTCAGGTGTCTATGTCAACTCCTTCTGGATCAGCAAATCGGTGACGATTGAGTTGATGAGGTTGTCGATACCCGTTAATTCAGTGTCGGTCATCACATCGGCGGCCGCTGCGACCGGCGGCTGCTCGGATGATCTGACGTCTGCTTCGGCGCGATGGCTGCTTTCGATTGTCGGCAGAGTCTGGTCTTCGATCAATTCAGCGAGCAGGTTTTCAAGCAGATCCAGAGTTGCGAATTCCATTGACGGTTCAGCTTCGTTGCCCGGATCGGTTGCCGCGACGTTGAAATTAAGCCCGGCACTCCAGAGTCCGAGATCACCTGCGGCGCTGATGGCGCGGATCCAGATGCGATAGCTGCCACCGGAGACCAGAGTGACTGGAGAGGTAAAGCTGGTCCCAACGACGTTGGAAACACGGACGACATTCGCCTGCGGCACATCTATACGGTCAATCTCAATTTCATATCGCACGGCACCCGGCACTGCCAGCCAGTTAAATGTCGGGGTCGAACTGAACGTCCCCGACGGAGTGGTAAACTGTGCCGGAGCAGGAATCGTAAAGTCGCTGGCAACAGACCAGTATCCCGGCAGTGCATTGGCACCCACAGCAAGTGCCCACCAGCGGTAGTTCCCTGCCGCGAGGTTGGCTGGAGCGGTGTATGTCGGAGTCGTCAGGTTGTCGATTTTGTAGACAAGAGAACCGGTCGACACATTCCGCAGTTCAAATTTGTACGAGACTGCTCCTGTGACAGCGGTCCACGAGAACGTTGGTGTGCGATCCAGCGTTGCCGTCATTGGTGCTATCGGCGTCGGAGGCGTCGCAATTCTGAAGTCCGTAGCCGCGCTCCACAGATTGGCTCGGCCACTGACATCGATGGCCCGTATCCAGACGCGGTACGCGGAGAGCG
>JAGQQS010000807.1 GCA_020426105.1 Planctomycetaceae bacterium | reverse complement strand
GCTGAGGAAATAAGTTCCACCAGCGAAGCGCCACTTCGTCGTCCGACCATGTTTTCACCACATCCGGCCGCGTTCTGACGACGACATGCATGTGATTGCTGAGCACGGCAAAGCCCGGAATATCCAACCCAAAGATGCCCGCCAGCACTTCGAGTCGGTCACGGATCCATTGTTTGTGGTGTGAGAAGTCTGTTCCCGACTTTTTGTCTTTTCCACAAAGGTACGTGCGTCTGACAAATTCTGCCCAGAATCACACCGCACTTTCGCAGGCAGTGGTACTATGCACCTGCTGGCGTATAATCGATTCCGCCGAGTTCCGACAGGGTTTTCATGATCACGTCGGTAACCTCTGCCAACTCCAGGTGGTCTGGTTTCCTGTCAAGCCATGGTGAGAGATCAATCGGTTTTCCGTAGACAAGCGTGACCTGAGTCCTGATAAAGAAAGAACCGAGCATCGTTTTGCTGCGCGGTGCATTCCGGATGAATACCGGAATGACCGGCGCCCGCGATTTTATGGCGAGCCAGGCCACTCCGCTGCCGCCGCGCAGGAGTTGTACTTCGGGACTCTCGACATTGAGCCGACCTTCTGGAAACAAGCCGAGCAGGTGGCCGTTCTCAAGTCGCGTAAGCGCTTCACGAATCGAGCTCATATCCCGGCCACTGCGATCAACAGGAATACTCTCCATGGCGCGGCAGACCCAGTTTACGATCCCTCGCTGCTGATAGAATTCCCGGGCCATCATGAAACCAATGACACGCAGGCGTGGTTTTGCGAACCCGGCGAAGTGACTGTGCCAGAGCAAAACAGGATCAACCGGACTGGTATGATTGGCGACGATAATCGCGGGACCGAATTCCGGATACGGACAGGGATTCACCATCCGGCAGCGCGCAAACAGCGCCCGGTGGACGGCCGCAATTCGATAGCAAACCCAGGCGCGCCACCCTGCTTCACAGGTCACAGCACGAAGGCTGACAGCCCCCACGATAAAGAACAGGGCCGTCCATATCCAGAAATTAATAGATTGCCACTCCATTTGTATGCACAGAAACTGAAGCGGGAAAAGAGATGGTGTCAAACTCTGCGCGGGATATTCCTCGCAGTTCATGCAGACTCAGGACTGCGCTGCAATGCAGAGTCTTCAATTCGTTTTACAACAAGTGACACGTTATGGCCACCGAACCCAAAACTATTGTTGATCGCGTACCGCACCTGCTTTCGAATTGCCTGATTCGGAATGTAATTCAAATCACACCCGGGATCAGGAGTTGTGTAATTGATGGTGGGCGGCAGGATGCCTGTGGTCAGCGCGATCGCGCACGCCGACATTTCAACGGCGCACGCGGCGCCGATCATGTGGCCAAGCATGCTTTTGGTGGAACTCACATGCAGTCGCCTTGCATCATCTCCGAAGACGGCTTTCAACGCCACGGTTTCCATGAGGTCATTATACACGGTGCTTGTACCATGCGCATTGACATAAACATCGTCGGCAATCGCTGAAGGGTCAAGGCCGGCTTTCTGAAGCGCGGAATTGATCGCCTTGATCGCCTGACGCCCTTCCGGATCGGGTTGCACCAGGTGGTAGGCATCGGTCGTTGAGCGTCCGGAAAGCACTTCTCCCCAGGCTTTGCCGCCGCGTCGACGCAGATGATCTTCGGTTTCGAAAATCAGGACCGACGCACCTTCTGCCATAATGAATCCCCCGCGATCCGCATCAAACGGACGCATGGCCTCCTGCGGTCGCTCATTCATGGACTTGTTCATCGCCTTCATGTTGACAAACGAAGAAATTCCCAGCCGCGTGAGGGAAGCTTCGGTACCTCCCGTAATCACGAAGTCTGCGTCTCCGCGCCGCAGGTATTCCATGGCATCGATCATCGCATGTCCCGAGGAGGAACAGGCGCTGCTGGTGGTATAGCAAGTTCCGCGCACCCCAAATGCCAGACTGATGTTTCCTGGTGGTGCGTTTGGCATCAGCATCGGAATGGTGAACGGGCTGACGCGCGACGGCCCTTTCGTGAGCAAACGTTCCATTTGAGTTTCGTAAGTTTCCA
>JAGQQS010000806.1:1359-3494 GCA_020426105.1 Planctomycetaceae bacterium | reverse complement strand
CATCTCGTTCGTAGTCCCGGCTTCATCCGGAATTTGCTGTCCTCAGCAGGCGCGATTCCGTCTTAAGGCGGGACTACGAACCTAAACCAAGTGCCATTCGGCTGACGCCGATCTGCTCGCCGAACTTAATTTCTGGCGGCAGAATCCGGCATTCTGAGAATCACCGGATTCGTAAGAACTTGAATGTCTGCTGCCACCCACCCCAAAAACAACCACTGGACAAGCTCGTTAATGACGCCAATTTCTGATGTATTTAAAACAGCGGCTCGCGAATCCCGCATGACATTTATGCCGTTTGTCACCGCCGGAGATCCGGATCTGGCAACGACGGCCGCCGTCCTGTGTTCACTGCGTGATGCTCAGGTCGATCTCATCGAACTGGGGTTCCCATACAGTGATCCGATCGCCGATGGTCCGGTGATTCAGGCGTCATACACACGCGCTCTCAACAGTGGCATCACGGTGGATGGCATCTTCAAAATGATGGAATCGCTCAAGGGTGAGTCCCTGCCGCCTGTGTTGGCCATGGTCTCCTTTGCGATCATTTTCAGGCACGGGACAGCGTTGTTTGTTGAGCATGCTGCAAAGGCGGGATTCAGAGGACTGATTATTCCGGACCTGCCGGCAGACGAAGCGGATGAGGTTGTTGCAGCCGCGAAGCAATTTCAACTGGACGTTGTGCAATTGATTGCCCCGACGACAACTGCTGAACGGACGAAGCAGATCCTGGCAGCATCCACCGGATTTCTGTATTGCATTTCAGTGGCGGGAACAACAGGCGTGCGTCAGGAACTGCCGCGTGAACTCACGGACCAGTTGAAATCTTTGCGTGCCCAGTCAGCACTTCCGCTGGCCGTTGGCTTCGGGATCAGCAGCCCCGAACAGGTGTCGGCTCTCGAAGGTGTTGCAGATGGCATCATTGTTGGTTCCGCCATCGTTCGTCGCATGGCTGAAGCCGAAAGCAGTATTGCCGCAGCAAAAAACGTGGGCACATTTGCCCGGGAAATGAGATCTGCAACAGCCAAAACCAAACCATCACGGCAGCCCTGACCCACCAACCCGGCGAGCGGCCTGCGTCAGCTCGCCGGTACAACGACAGTCGATGTCGTTCATTCATGTCAGCTGGTTCGGGAGTTGCCGGGCAGAGGCTGCAGTGAGTCGCAGACTTCCAGCTTAAACGCAATCAGCGTCATGTTGATGTCTCGTATGAATTCGATCATCGAGCAAATCAGACTTCCGAGACATCCCAGGAAGAGCACGAGGATCACTGCGCCGGCGTTGACTTTCAGCAGGGTAGCGAGAAACAGACTGATAATCAGACATGCCGCCAGGAGCACGCTCATCGTGGCCAGAACGATGGCACGCCGCAGCAGCCTCGCCCTGAACGTCAGGATGTGAAGCTGTTCCCGAATGCGGTGTGGATCCTCCACGGATCCCGGGCGAAGTTCGCGATCCAGAATTCGACCGCGATCGATGACGCGCCCCAGGCGGTTGGTCATACTCAGAATCAGCAAACCAACGCCGGAAATCAGGATCACCGGTCCGATGGAGACCTGCAGCACCGGCACCAATTCTGCAACCGACGGAATCAGCACCTTAAGGAGAACTTTCTGCATTGCGAACTGGTTTCTGTGCAGGTTTCTCGCCGTCAAAAATTGTGATGATGTTGCCCTTGGCGCGGAGTTCATCCAGGACCTGTTTTTGGGCATCTTCGCGAAGCTGAGCCAGCAGTTTCGTTTCGATTTCCTTCTGCACATCCTGGAATTCGGTAGTGGTCGAATGGCGCTGGTCAGTGACCTTATAGACCTCGAAGCGATCTTCTCGCACCTGCACGCTGCTCGTAGCGCCGGACGGCATCTCAAACAGCATCGCTTCCAGCTCCTTATCTGCCAGTGAACCGCGTTTGATCCAGCCGATGTCACCGCGCTTCTCGCCACTCAACGCGTCCGACAATTCTTTAGCGACAGCACCAAAGTCTTCTTTCTTGCGCAAACGCTGAACGACCTGCGTCATGACCTCTTCGGCACCGTCACGCCCGCCGTGGTCGCGGAATCGTACCACGATTTCGGAGAACCGTACTTCTTCGTCCGTCGTGTATTCATCGATATGATCCTGGTAGTATTTGACCAGAACCG
>JAGQQS010000806.1:0-1320 GCA_020426105.1 Planctomycetaceae bacterium | reverse complement strand
CGGATGAACGTGTCTTTCATTTCACGTCGCGTAAACCCCTGACCTTCCAGCCAGTGGTCCAGATCCTCTTCTGAGGTCAGATTCTGATCTTTGGTCATTTTCTGGCAGACTTCCTGAAACGCAGGTTCCAGAGAATCGCGGATCAGTTTGCGTTTGTCTTCCGGGATCGTGGCTTCCAGTGCCTGCACCACAAGTTCATCTTCAGCATATTCCCGCGTGCGTGCACGCAGCGACTGCAGCAGAATCATTTGCCGCTGTTCATCTGACAGATTCGGATCCGCCTCAATCTTACGGCGGACACCGCCCAGAATGTCATCGACGAACACAGGCTTGCCATTGACGGTCGCCACGATACTGGAGCCTGCGAGTGGCGTGACTCCGATCTCATGATAAGCGACCGGGACGACGCCCCCTGCATTTGAATCGGCCTGCCTGACCAGACGCTGCTCTTCGGCATCCGCCGCGTGGTTGACGAGTGATCGGCGAGGCGGAGCGGATGTGAAGACGGGGTTATCTTCTTTGACAGTTGTCCCCTTACAGCCGATCGTCGGTCCGATGAACATCGCGATCACGAGTACGGTCAGGCCCCCGGCCTTGCCTCTCGGCAACACAGAGCTGAACATCGATGATTTGGGGAGGCATACAACCAAGAGATTCACCCTGAGGGACAATATATCGGGTGCGGATCAGTGATCATCGAAACAGTGCGAAGTTCAGGCTTAAAAAACAGTGGGCAACGGGCACTGAATCATAAGGCTTTTCCCGAATTCCGATCAAGGCCGGAATTATTGCCCTAAACAGCCTTCAGTAAAGGATTTACAGCGGCAGAAATTGCCGAAACTGTGCGGCATACCGGTACAGACTACAGCCGAATTGTCCCTGTGGCCCGCTATTTCGATTCGAGCTTAAAATCGATTACGTTCGCTCCGGCCACTACGTCCGCCTTCAGCGTTGTTTTTGAGTTGTACTTCGCTGGAATCGGTTCGGTGACAGGTTCCTGCGAGTTGTAGCGCAGTTCTTCGATCTCGTCTTCATGGTAAGTCGCAATGGACACTGTGTGCGAATCGATTTTTGCGCCATTGGCTCCTTCCAGATACTTAAGATCGTATGCACCATTTTCATCCGTTCTGGCAATGGATGTACGGCCGCTTGAGGGAATAAACATGACCCATACATTGGGCAGCGGTTTGTCGTCCATCGTCACCACACCAGTGACCGTTCCCAACTCGGGGCGATCACCGGCCCCGCCGCATCCCGCCAGCAAACAAGACCCGACGAACCAGAAAATACTCACATTCCGGAATGAATTCATTGGAAATG
>JAGQQS010000805.1 GCA_020426105.1 Planctomycetaceae bacterium | reverse complement strand
GACGCGAATAGACGCGAATGAAGACGGGAAGAATCGATCGAACTTAATTGCTGAGCCGCCCCCTTGCCCGGGCACGTCGATCCAACACAAAGCCCACTCCCCCTCGACTCTTGCGTTCATTAGCGTCCATTCGCGGTTCGAACCTGCGATTGAAATTCAAGCGACCAACGCCGGAACAAGTGAACGTTCGTGCAGAATCGCTTGACAGTGATGTTCTGAACGTGACAATCGTCGGCACTACATGGAACGCGTAAAAAAGGGCCGCTCGATGACAAAATCTGTATACGCCGTGGCGACGATGGACACGAAGGGGGTCGAACTCTCCTGGGTGGCGTCGCTCTTGCGCAACATCGGCGTGTCTGTGAAAACCGTGGATATCGGGACGCAGCGTGCGCCGGATCTTACCCCTGATGTATCTCGAGAAATCGTGCTCGGCACAGAATGCTCTGCGTTAAGCGGTCTGGACCGAGGCCAGGCAATAGGCCGGATGGCCGAGGCGCTCCGATCGTATCTTGTTGCGGAAACAGCCGCGGGACGCGTCGCGGGTGTGATCGGGTTGGGTGGTAGCGGTGGCACGTCCCTGATTACGACCGCGATGCGGGCGTTGCCCTTCGGACTGCCAAAACTCATGGTCTCGACGGTGGCGAGTGGAAATGTGGGACCGTATATCGACTGCAATGATATCACGATGATGTATTCCGTGGTGGATGTCGCGGGATTGAATGCAGTCTCGGAAATAATTCTTGGCAATGCCGCTCGTGCGATGGCCGGCATGGTGTCGCACGAAGCTGTGCCCAGTTCGGCGCGACCCGCTCTTGGGATGACGATGTTTGGTGTGACGACGCCTTGTGTGGATCAAGTTCGCAGCCAACTCGAAGCTGACGGATATGATTGTCTGGTGTTTCATGCCACAGGCGCTGGTGGACGAGCCATGGAACAACTTGTCGCATCGGGATTAATTTCCGGCGTGCTGGATATCACTACGACAGAAGTTGCAGACGAAGTCGTCGGGGGCGTGTTTCCGGCCGGACCCCATCGTTTCGAAAAGCTGTTGGCAAGTCGTGTGCCGCTGGTATTGAGTCTCGGGGCACTCGATATGGTCAACTTTGGGGCGATGGACAGTGTCCCTGCTCAATTCAGGCACCGAAAACTGCACGTCCATAATTCACAGGTCACACTGATGCGTACCAGTGTCGAAGAGAATCGACAGATCGCCGCCTGGATTGCTGAGAAACTCAATCAATCGGTCGCTCCATTAACGTTACTGATTCCCTCCGGCGGTGTGTCACTTCTGGACGTTCCCGGTCAGCCGTTCTACGATCCGGAAGCGGATGCGGCGCTGTTTGACGAGTTATCAAAGCGTTTACACGTCACCGATGAGCGACAGCTAATTCGACTTCCGGACGCGATCAATTCTCCCGAGTTTTCTGCTGCCCTTGTCGAACACTTCCGCGCGCTGACCCCGTTTTCTGAGTGAATTCTCGTTCCCATTGTTAGACATACATTTCAATCGCCCGCTTTCGGAGACTATTTTCAATGCCGCAGTCACGTGAATCGATTCTGTCCCGCTTTCGTCAGAAAATCGAAAAGGGGATTCCGATCATTGGAGGCGGAGCCGGAACGGGAATCAGTGCCAAATGCGAAGAGGCAGGCGGAATTGACCTGATCGTGATTTACAACTCGGGACGCTACCGCATGGCCGGGCGTGGGTCATTGGCGGGACTGATGCCTTTCGGCAATGCCAATGAGATCGTGAAGGAAATGGCCCATGAAGTTCTGACCGCTGTCAAACACACTCCGGTCCTCGCGGGAGTCTGTGGAGTTGATCCGTTTATGCTGCGTGATCATTTTCTAAAAGAACTGATTGCCCTTGGCTTCGCGGGAATTCAAAATTTTCCCACGGTGGGACTGATTGATGGAACGTTCCGCGCCAATCTCGAAGAAACAGGAATGGGATATGGCCTGGAAGTCGATTGCGTGGCTGCGGCACACAACATGGGACTTCTGACAACCCCTTATGTATTTGATGAGGACCAGGCGGTTGAGATGACGAAAGCCGGTGCCGACATCCTCGTGGCGCATATGGGACTGACCACGGGTGGAGCCATTGGTGCCGAAACATCCACGACGCTGGACGACTGCGTTGGTCGAGTGACGTCGATCGCGGAAGCGGGTCGTGCCGTGCGTCCTGATGTCATCGTGTTATGCCATGGTGGGCCGATTTCCATGCCGGCGGATGCTCAATATATGCTGGATCGCTGCGACATTCATGGATTCTATGGTGCCAGTTCGATGGAGCGACTGCCGGCAGAAACAGCGATTACGGGTCAGGTCAAAGACTTTACCAATCTGCGTCGTTCCAGGTGAAATTGACAATGATCACCGTTCCTCTGAGATTCAAGAGTTACCCATGAAGCATTTCCTGCTGACGACATTATCTATTGCGGCGATCCTGTCCGTGACCTGTGCTGATCCTCTGTGTGCAGAAGATGCACCCGTTTCTGTTGAGAAATGGGCCGACAATCGGCTGACAGTCACCAGTGAACTGGAATTGTGGCTGGATGCGACCAGAGTGAATGGTACAGAACTTGTCCCGCACGACGGGAAAATTGCCAAATGGTTTGATGCATCGGGCAAACAACGTCACTTCCAGCAGCCCGTCGCCGATGCGCAGCCCGTCAGATTGCCGGTTGGCGAAACCGCGATCGTCCGTTTTGACGGTGTTGATGATTTCCTGCGGCAAGCTCAGACTCATCAGGAGCGAGACCGGTTGTCCGTGTTTATCGTTGCATCTCCGCGGAAGAATCCGGGAGGATTTCGAGCGGTGCTCGCCACCAATGAAACGGAGCAGCGAGATTATGAATCGGGAATGACCATCGACTTCGGTCCCACGGCGACATCTCGATTTTCTGTTTTGAACGTGGAAGGTCGCGGATTCGGGACATGGAAAAATCTGCTGACGGCAGAGCGTTCGTTTCGGGAACTCAACGTCTTCGAAATTGTTGCTGATTCCGCAGCCGTACAACTGAAGGTGGATGGTGTCCAGGCTGGCGAACGTCCGCGCGACGGCAGTCCGATCAGTCTGAGCGAAATCTCCGTGGGTGCGCGATATTACACGCTGGGCGGAGGACCACAGCAGGTCCAGGGCTTCGGCAGCTGGGACATCGCCGAAATTCTGATTTACGGACGATTGCTGACCACCGATGAGACGCAGCAGCTCCACAAATATTTTGACGAAAAATACAAGGGTATCCAGGAGCAGCTTCCGGCAGACGCGGATGGTGATATTGCCATGCTGGAACCGATCGAAAATCCGCCTCCGATTCAGACGTTGCTGCCTGGGTTTTCAGTCAATGAGCTTCCTGTGGAACTCACGAACATCAACAATCTGCTGTATCGTCCTGACGGAACATTGTTCGCGCTGGCCTATAACGGCATCATCTGGAAACTCACAGATACTGACGGCGATGGTCTTGAAGATCATGCCGAAGTGTTCTGGGACAGTAAAGGAAACTTAAAGTCTCCCATCGGTATGGATCTCACTCCTCCCGGTTATCCTCGGGGCGATGGAGTGTTTGTCGTGGGCAAGACGCGGTGTGTGCTGATCGTGGATACGGATCAGGACGGCATTGCGGACAAAGAAATCCCCGTCGTCGAAGGCTGGAAGGAAAGTTTTCATCAGGTCGATGGCTTAGGCGTCGCTTTTGATAAACGTGACGGGAGCGTCTATTTCGGACGTGGCACTTACAACTTTGCAGACCCGCTGCTCAAGAATAAGGACGGCATACCGCAGTACAAATTGACAGACGAAGCGGGTGCCATCATCCGCGTTTCGCCTGACTTTAAAACGCGTGAAATCATCGCCACCGGCATTCGATTTCCCGTAGGATTGCGATTTGACCGTTACGGCGAGCTGTTCGCTACTGACCAGGAAGGAGCGACGTGGGTACCCAACGGTAATCCGCTGGATGAACTGTTGCACATTCAAAAAGGCCGGCATTATGGTTTTCCTCCACGGCATCCGGAACATCTTCCCGATGTGATTGACGAACCCAGTCTTTTCGATTTTGGTCCGCAACATCAATCGACCTGCGGATTCGCGTTCAATGACCCTGTCGGTGACAATGGCAAGATTTTTGGTCCCCAGGCGTGGGACGGTGACGCCTTCATCACGGGCCAGTCACGGGGGAAAATTTACCGTACGCGGGTGATCCGAACACCTGTCGGACTTGTGGCACAATCTCAACTGTTCGCATGTTTGAGTATGCTCACCGTTGACTGCTGTGTCGCCCCGGATGGATCGCTGCGCGTTGCCTGTCACAGTGGCGGCCCCGACTGGGGGAGTGGACCGACGGGTCAGGGGAAATTGTTTCGCATCCGCTACGATGATCCACAGCATCCTCAGCCAGTCGTTGTCTGGCCCAATGGCACCAACGAAGTGCGCGTGGAATTTGATCGCGCTGTCGATCCTCGCCTGTTGCGTGATACATTACGAACCGCCAAACTCACGGCCGGTCGATATGTTCGCGCGGGTGATCGATTTGAAACGATTTTCCCGGGCTATGCAATCGTGCAGGGGCAGAAGATCGCACCACGAGTCGATATTCCGATTCGGTCGGTACAGCTGACACCTGACAACCGAACACTCGTGCTGGCCACCGATCGTCATTCGGCCGCCATTCATTATGGACTGACATTGCCTGCCATGGGACGACCGATGCGGGGCGAGTCAACCGGCACCGCACGACCGCAAGTGCCCGAAATTGACCTCGATTTTGATCTTACCGGCTGCGAGGCAACGTGGGTTCCGAAAATCGGATCTGTTGCCGGAGCGGCAACCTGGAAAGGATGGCTGCCGCATCCGGATCTCACGGTTTCCCGTGCATTGACGAAGGGTAGTGCCACGCATGATGTACTCTGGCAGGCCATGCAGGACGCAGGAGAACTCACACTGCGAACACAACTGGACCTGTCAAAGATGTTGCGTCCCGCGGTGCAGCCCGGATCGCGATTGAATCTCGAATTCCCGGCCGAGATAGTGACCGTCACGTTCGAAGCATCAGCACCGCTTTTGCTGGTCGCTGAAATTCGAAATCCGCCGGTGAACGGCAATGCGGCACAGGATGTCGTACTTACAGAAACGGACACCGTCACGACCGAAACTCAATCGTCGTTTCGCATCGAACCTCCTCAGAATTCTGCGGTGCTCATCGAACTGCGAATCGCATCGCCGGGCGGCGATCTGGAGCTAAACGCACATTTCTCTACGGCAGAAGATCCACGCGTTCGTTCACTTCCCGTGCGGCGTTTTTTCTTGCCGTGGTCGGAATCAAATGCGGGTGAAGTCTACCAGGAGCCGGCAGTTGTGACCGCACCGGAACTTGAAGGCGGCAGCTGGGCACGCGGACGCGCCCTGTTCTACGGCGAAGTAGCTGCGTGCTCGAAGTGTCATTCTGTGCATGGACGTGGTGGTCAGCTTGGACCGGATCTGTCCAATCTGATCCATCGCGATTATCATTCGGTGCTCCGGGATATCACTTTACCCAGCTTTGCCATCAATCCGGATCACCTGTCTTATACTGTAGCCCTGCACGACGGACGGACACTTAGTGGCGTTGTCCGGACCGTGGGTGATCGAGTTCAGGTCGGCAATCTGCAGGGGATGGTGACAGAAGTTGCAAAATCGGACGTGGAAGAAATGCGTCCGACATCGATCTCGACGATGCCTGAAGGGATCCCGAAATTGCTGGGGCCCGAACGTCTGCGCGATCTCCTGACATTTCTGCTTACCCGTTCTCCGGGAATGCCTGATTACGGCGCGGGCGAACCGCCCCTCCCGCCGACCCGAAACGAAGTCGCCGCGCTGCTTGCAGGGGCGCCGGATCCGGCTGAGAAAACGCGGAATCTTTCAGTGATTCTCGTCAGCGGACGCAAAGATCACGGCCCCGGCGAGCACGACTACCCGGCATGGCAAAAGGCCTGGAGCGAATTGCTGGGAATCGCCGAAAATGCCTCAGTCGGGGTTGCCGACACCTGGCCGTCAGCAGAACAGCTTCGCACGGCGGATGTGCTGGTGTTTTACCAGCAGGGTACCTGGACGCCCGAACGGGCAAGCGATATGGATGCCTTTCTGAATCGCGGTGGCGGGGCTGTTTATATCCACTATGCCGTCGATGGAGGAATGGACGCACCGGGATTCGCGCAGCGCATTGGCCTGGCCTGGCAAGGTGGAAAATCCAAATTTCGTCATGGACCGCTGGACCTTGGATTCGACACGGGAGTTGATCATCCCATCGGCAGAAACTTTGAGACGCTCAGCCTTCACGACGAAAGTTACTGGCAGCTCGCGGGCAACCCCAGAGAAGTTACAAATCTGGCGGTGGGTGTTGAAGACGGAAAGCCGCAGCCGCTGTTTTGGACGCTCGAACCGTCACAAGGTCGGGTGGTCGTTTCAATTCCCGGACACTACGCCTGGACATTTGATGATCCACGATTTCGAATTCTGATTCTGCGTGGGATTGCCTGGGCGGCGCGAGAACCTGTTGATCGGTTTAACGATCTTGTGTTGCCGGGCGCGCGCATCCGCGACTAGTGCTCTCAGCCTCAGAAAAAGGGGCAGGAACCAATAGTGCGGAGC
>JAGQQS010000804.1 GCA_020426105.1 Planctomycetaceae bacterium | reverse complement strand
CGCTGTAACGTCCAGCGGACTCAATAACGCGAACCACACGTCCATCTTTGGAACGCAGAAATGCGTCCGGGTCTTTGACGCGGTGACCGGCCTTCGGCAAACCGTGTTCACCGACCCACAACGCCGCCAGTTGTGGTCGCTGCAATCGATAGGCGGCGTAGACCGACGCCAGTCGCAGGTCATGGTTGCGATGATCGCGATGCGGCACGCTATACGCCGTGCTCCCAAGGAGATTCGATGCCAATGACGAAGCGACACACACCGTCATGGGCACTGCCGGCTTGTTCCAGCGTTCGCGACAACGTTCCGCCAGTTGTTCGCAGTCCGGTTCGGCGTCCCCCGGCTGCCATGCGAATAGCGGACTTCTCACCGGCAGCAGCGGATGAGCGTTCACCCGATGAATCTCAATGAGCTTCGCCGCCTCAAGGCATTCCAGTCGGCGTCGGGCACAACGTTGGTTTTCGCCGTTGGGCCACCAGAGTTCAGTGACCTGACGCAACGTCAACAGTCGAACACGCAGCGTTAACACATCCAGCAATTCAAGATCACGATCAGTCAGGGTCAACGTCATGATTGTTTCCCCTTCTTGCGTCGTGGTTTTGGTGGCTCAAACGCTTCGTTAAGTCCGTTGAAGAATTTATCGATGGCATCGGGGGTTGGATTCGGATTGTCCCCCTTTGCAATGACTTCCTGTGTCGTCGCCAGTCCACTGGCCACGTTCGTCACCGGTTTCGGTTTTGGCGTTGGCGTTCGACTGCCAGGCGGCAACATGCCCGGGAGAGACGGCCATGGCATCGCGCGACGTCGTTGATATTCCGCTTCTGAAATGTGATAGTTTGATTCGATGATGACCGGGAACCCGCCGTACTGGGCGTACCCTTCGCCTCGCGTGATTTGCACAAAGCTGCGAAACGGATGGTCACTGGTCAGCAGGACGTCATTCATCGTGATGCGAGGCACGACGCGTTCGCTTTCGGAATACGAATGCCGCACCGTGCCATCGGACATCGGATCAGACTTGCGGCCATATTCAATGTCCACCGTTTCACCGCTGCTCTTGATCAGTCGCTCGCGGTCTTCGCTGCACGAGACAGAGAGCCACTGTCGCAGTCGGCAATTGGCCTCGATCGGTGGGATTAGATTCACCGATGACTTCTTGAGGTCCTCCATGCTCTGATTGGCCAGAATCACGCCCACCCCCATGCTGCGTGCCAGTTGCAGCATGTATTCCAGATTGCTGGCCACCATCCGCTGAAATTCATCGATCACCAGAAAGACCTGATGCTTGCGCTCCGTCTGCGTTGATGCCGCCAGCAGGATGTAGTTCACCAGACGACCAATCTCCGGAGCACCACTCGGCGACAGCGTGGCTGACAGATGAAAGTACAGCAGTTGCGGTTCGAGGAACGGCATCGTCAGATCAATGGCCTGTTCCACGACCGCAGGATCATGGCCGCTGGTGTCGGTGACATTCAGCGGAGCACAACTGGCCAGTCGCTTGATCACTTCCTGCACATGCACTCCGGCTTTGCGAATCTCCGGATGCAGGTCCTCCTTCTTGGCGGTTGAAATCACCGTGCCAATGCATTCGGCAAGCTCCTGAAAGGTGCGAACGTGTGGGAATGCCTGGAGGGCGTAGTACAGCACTGCGGCATTCGCAGAGCTGTAATAGCCCGCTCCGTAATCTGTTCCGTACGTCAGGCCATTTGCTCCGCACAGAATATCGGTCCGGGTGAGCAAATCAAAATTTTCCCAGAACGACTGCGTCATGGGATTGAAGGCGAAGGTCGAACGATCTGCCTGATTCGAAAAGCATTTGACAGGGACCTTAATACCACGCTCACGCTCCAGCCTTTCTGCTGCAGCAATCTGCGTCGCTAGGAGTTCCAGTGAGTCGGCCTTGAGATCAATTACGATCACACTGCACTCACCGGACATCACCAGTTGTTCAATCAGCGGACACAGAAACAGCGATGTTTTTCCGGAACCACTGTCACCCAGTCCATGGGCGTGTTCTGTGAAGATTTTGCGCGGAACAAACATCGGTGTGCCGTCAGAGACCACCCGTCCCAGGTAAATACTTTTGCGTTCGGTGGGATCCGGTGACGACTGGATGTCGGCGATGATGGATTGCGTCGCATTGCCGTCGCGTGATTTCGCTGCCGCTGCGGCTGCCTCACACAGGACGGGAGTGACCATACCTGTCGCCAGAATGATCGGTAACAAAACGGGAATGGCGGCCATCACGGCGAACGTAGTGAACCACGTCACTGCCCCATGTTTAATGCGTTCTATTGGCCCCGCATCGGCAGCATTCATTTGTGCCGTGACTGCGGTGTGGTGTTCGGCACCCATCGCGAACACTGTGGGCAGCGGCGAACCATTCCAGCTGACGAGCGCGATGCCTGTCAG
>JAGQQS010000803.1 GCA_020426105.1 Planctomycetaceae bacterium | reverse complement strand
GCTTCACGTTCACCTTCTCCGATGGCTCCTCGTGTTGTGTCCTGAGCCAGCAGCTGTTCGAACAGACTCGTGCCCAGCGTGCCGCGCGATTCCGCGGTCTTGTCAGGCAGTTCAGCCTGACTCTGAACGGCAAGATCCAGCTTCTCTTCTGATAACTCAGGCTTAATATTCGTTTGTTCTTCAAACACTGTGACAGAGATCATTCCAAAGTCCTGCCCGTAGTCGAACTTTCTTTTTTCTGATTCGGCATCCGAAAGCACACGAAATCTTTCTCGTTCTTTCTCATCAATCTGGTAGCCTCGGATCGAAAACTCCTTCAAATCCGGTTCCATGATCCAGAGTCTGGCTTTGGCATCCGGAGTTCGTTCTTTGTACAGCGTGTTTTCGCCATTCACACGGATCAGAATGCCATAGCGTTTCTTGTCTGTACCTTTGCGTCGCACCGCGAGAATCACCTCCTGCTCTTCCTTCGGCTCTTTGATGAACGCAGCTCCGTCGCGGAATTCATAATTCTGAAGTTCATCATCGTACCAGACTTCGAATTTAATTGGTCCATCTGATGATGCAGATAGCGGATGCTTTGTGGACGATTGCGGCGTGGATTCTTCGATCGTTTCTGTGCGAACCAGCAGGGCCTTTTTCCTGACGGTCTCTTCAATCTTTTCAGCTTTCTCCTCAGAGTTTTCAACGCTGCCGCCGTCAAAAATTCCGCGGGTCGTGAAACTCTCTCCGCTGTCGATCAGGTCTTCGAGGTCGGTTGGCACTGTGAGCTTTGCGAGCGGCGTGAGCGACAGGTCTGCTTTCTTCAGCAACATCAATTCAATTTGTATGCTGCTCAGATCGGACTTGATCTGAGCGACGCCCACAATGAACGCATCCGGAATGACGTCTGTTTTTCCGAGATGTTTCCATGCCAGTGGGTACGTTTTCGAAAACAGAAGCTTGCGGCCATCTGCGGAAAGATGAGTTGCACCTTCGATCGTGGCGGCCACTTTGCTGGCACCCCGTATCACACCAACTTGCTTTGCTTCGTCGCCCCGGCGAGCGGGATTGGCCATCACCAGAGCCAGCTCAAGTTTCTGAACCAGTCGCGTGTTCAATGCGCCAACGCTGGCGGGAAACTTTCCTTCACCAATTCGCACAGAAAACTTCAGAACACCCACTGTCTGAATGCCGTCCGACCGCAGCGTGTCAAGAATCTTGGACGACTGGTCGCGATATTGCGATTCCAGCTTATCGCTGGCATTGGCTGTCTGTGCCCATTGGTCGCAGAGTGAAGCTGCAGCCAACAATAGGATGAGTATCTGTCGCAGTCTAATATGCATTTTTCGGCCTTTGAGAATTATTGCGAGGGAGGGGATCGCGTTCAGTCTGAAAGACAACGTTTAGTCTTGGAAAATCTTCCCGGAATTTCATCCATTTTTGAAACCGAACCTGATCGCAAGTCATGTTTTTCGGCGAGCATCCCGGCTCCTGACATACCCACCGTCGAAATCAGCCGTCAATTCATCACGAAAGTTAAATCGCGGTTAGCCAGGAATCCAGATGCTTGACATTCAAATTCCTCAGGATTAACGCAACGTACTAATGTCGCACAGTTTGCGGAATCCACTCAAGCGGTAAGAATCGGTTTCTTGTATGGTGCGGCCTGCTGCCACTGAGCGTTCACACCGATGCTCACTAAAACATCGTTTTCCTGATAGATTTAGAACCTCTAGCAGTACCTCCGCGGCTCACGCAGGATTTGTTAGGGGTTCTTTGAATTTGAGTTGAACAGCCGTGGAAGCCGGCAAAACAAGACGGCGTCTCCCGGGAGTCTGCCCCGATACCTCGTCCGACCAGGGAAT
>JAGQQS010000802.1 GCA_020426105.1 Planctomycetaceae bacterium | reverse complement strand
GAGGTGTCTTCAACGACTTTGGCGATCGCCGCGTCTGACAAGTCACCGTCTGCAAATGCATGGTTGACTTTGACGTTGCCATCGACCCACATCATGACTGTGACACTGGCCTTCTCATCGATCTTGTACTTTGTCGGACCAACCGCGTTTTCAAAAACGGTCAGTGGTGTGTGAGTAATCTTCTGCTCGTCGGCTGTCTTCTTCAGTGCAGCTTCCTGGGCATCCGGATCGTCCGTCAATACGGTCACAAACGCAGCCATCTTCTTTTCTTCGTGTTTGCCGACGACTTCGTCGATCTGTTTTACGAGTTTCGCAGTGTTTTCGTCCATCTTGCGGACGAACACACTGACTACCGGACGATCACCGTACTGACAGCGGTAACACAGTTTTTTTCCTGCACGCGGGCCAGTGACGTCGGTGACGTTGAACGCAGCCGGATAATCATCGACCTGCAACCCGGACTTCAGATCTGCCGCGGATGCAGACTGAAACGCTGTAGCCATCAAGCCCATCACACACAACGCAACAAACTTCTTCATACTGCTCAACTCCCTAACTCAAGTCATTGGACAATCGACACCCCGAAAGCTTCGGGAAGTCTCACCACAATCATGGAAATTCTAACCACAATCGTCTCTGTTGGAAAAGCGTCGCCAACTGCGACCTTTCCGGACACGGCCGCATTATTCGGCCTGAGTGGTCAGACGTCGAATGGTTTCCAGAATATTTTTTGAATCCTCTTCCGCCTGAACCGCCGTGTTTTTTTGCACAATTCGCCCCTCCTTGTCAATCAGGAATGTCCAGCGACTGGCCGTCAGACTTCGGACCAGAGACACTTCAACGCCGTCCACAATCCGCATGATTGTAGCGCCTTCCCGGACGGGAACCCCAAATGCTTTTGAAATTTTCCCATCTTCATCGGAGAGGAGCGGGAAATTGAGCGAATTAACACGAGCAAACAATTGATGATTTTCTACCGAGTCCCCGCTAACCCCCACAACCTCCACGCCGGCTTGCTGCAGTTCCTTCATTTGGTCACGAAAACCGCACGCCTGACGTGTACATCCGCCCGTCAGGTCGGCCGGATAGAAATAAACGACAATAAATTTCTGGCCGATGTGCTCCTCAGACCGCCAGATGGACCCATCCGTGGCCAAGCCTTCGAACACCGGAACAACGTCACCTTCGCTCAACGTCACCTCCAGCGCATCGGCGTGGGAGACGGATCGAAAGACGATCGACAACATGAAACTGCTCAAAAGTAAATAACGCATCGAATCCTCCGGCAATTCCGGGAGAGATTCCGTTCCGGCGGGCAGCGCTGATCCCTCAACGCACACAATTCAATTTTAACGGGGGGAAGATTAACAGATCCGGATTCAACAATTCAGACAGCCACCAATTGCCCGTCACGCGATGGGCATTTGGGCACCTGACACAATATATTGAACCCGGCAGGCGGGATCTTCGCACAGGATCGTTTAGGTCACTGCAGTGAAGATTGAGCCGAGGCAGGAACTAAGCAACGAGGGAGGGAGAATCAAGAACTGCCGTGAGGGTACCATTTTCGACGCCCTGCGTCAAATACTGGTGTTTCGGTATGGAAAAATGCTTACAACTGGAATTCAGGCCAGAATTTCCTGAACAACATTCCCGTAAACATCGGTCATCCGAAAATCCCGGCCGGCATAGCGATAGGTAAGACGCGTGTGGTCGAGACCAAGCAGGTGCAGGATCGTGGCGTGCCAATCGTGGATATGGCATTTATTTTCCACGGCTGCATACCCATGATCGTCCGTTGAACCGTAACTCATGCCACCTTTCACACCACCGCCAGCCATCCAGGTGGTGTAGCCCTTGTGGTTGTGATCGCGTCCATCTCCATTTGGTGCGTCCGGCGTGCGGCCAAATTCTCCGCCCCAGATGACAAGCGTGTCCTTGAGCAATCCCCGCTGAGCCAGGTCTTTCAGCAATCCTGCAATCGGCTTGTCGATTTCGGTGCAGCGTTCGGGGAGGTCGGTTCTGAGACGATTATGATGGTCCCAGTTTCCATGGGTAATTTCGACAAATCGGACTCCCGCCTCCACGAAACGCCGAGCCATCAGGCATTGTCGCCCGAACGCATCGGTGTCGCCTCCATCAATCCCATACATCCCAAGCGTCTTTTCTGATTCTTCGGAGACATCCATCAGATCAGGCAGTACATCCTGCATGCGAAACGCCAATTCGTAAGATTCAATCACACCTTCGACGCCCGGCTGATATTGTTCACGCCGCAACTTTTGCTGATTTAGTTTCTGGATAAAATCCAGTTGTCGGCGCTGCGCTCCGCTCGAAATCCGCGGATTGCTGATGTCTGCAAGGGAGGGCCCCGCATTGTTTCCCCGATTGCCTGCGGAGCCTCGCGCCTGAGGTCGCCCAACTTTCGTGCCCTGATATATAGCGGGCAGAAATGCGCTGCCAAAGTTCTGAGCGGACGCGGCAGGAGGATTGAGCGCCACAAAACCTGGCATGCTGTCATTCTCCGTTCCCAGGCCATACAGCGTCCATGCGCCAAGCGAAGGTCTTACAAACTGCGCATTGCCTGTATGCATCTGAGTCATCGCACGGGGATGCGTCGGCTGGTCGCAGTGCATGGATCGAATCAGACACAATTCATCTGCGTGCTTTGAAAGTTCCGGAAACAGATCGGAGATCCAGAGTCCGCTTTTTCCGTGTTGGCGGAATTCCCACGGTGAGGCCATCAGACGGCTTCCGCCATACTTCCCGCCTTTTCCAGCGTCTTTCGCCAGTTGCGGTTTGTAGTCGAACGTATCGACATGTGA
>JAGQQS010000801.1 GCA_020426105.1 Planctomycetaceae bacterium | reverse complement strand
CTACACTCTTCCTGCTCAATCCACCCCACTTGCAGAACTGCTCAAACAGAGCTGACTGACGATGACCAAAACAACTTCACTTTCTGCTTCGGCTCCTGTCTTCCTGGCGTCGTCGGATTCGGATTCTGAACTGCCTTCGCAAAATGGGGTTCCGGCTGCTAAAATCCCGGTTCAGCTGGGCGCCCAAAATCTGGAGTTTGCTGAATCGCAGCTCGAAAATTATCTCCGTGACCGCAACTCTGTTTCACCGGACTGGCGGGATTATTTTGATGACCTGAAAATTGTGGATTCCGGCCTGACGCCGGAAAGTCTGCATGTTCCTTTTCAGGCGGGTAGTATCTTTCGCCGTTCGACTGCCGTCCGCGTCGATCCTTCGACGTCGGACGCGGTGATCCTTCAGGAGCGGCTGGATCAATTGATCCGCAGCTATCGTGTTCGCGGTCACATCGTGGCGAAGATCGATCCTCTGCACGGCGAACGTCCGCAGCCTGCTGAACTGGATCCCGCATTTTATGGATTCACTGATGAGCACATGAGTCGCCAGTTTTCGACTCAATGGGCCGGAGGTCCGGATGCGCGTACCCTCCGCGAGATGCTGACCTGGCTGCAGACGACATACTGTCGTTCCATTGGCGTGCAGTTTATGCACATCGACAGTTTGCAGGTGCGGCAATGGCTGCAGGATCGCATGGAGCGGACGGCCAATCGTTTAAAACTGTCGCGTTCCGAACAGATTCGCATTCTGGAACGTCTCAGCGACGCGGTGGTCTTCGAAGAATTTGTGCAGAAGAAATACGTCGGTGCCAAAAGTTTTTCTCTCGAAGGCGCGGAAAGTCTGATACCACTCCTCGATATGGCCATCGAGCATGCCGGAAGTCAGGGGACCGAACTGATGGTTCTCGGCATGGCCCATCGCGGGCGACTCAATGTGCTCGCCAACATCATGGGCAAGAAGCCTTCCAAGATCTTTCGCGAATTCGATGACGTCGACCCGCAGTTAAAAATGGGGCGTGGCGACGTAAAGTATCATCTAGGCTACAGCACAGATCGGATGACATCCTCGGGCCAAAAAGTTCATCTCACACTCTGTTTCAATCCCAGCCACCTCGAATTTGTGAATCCGGTCGCATTGGGTCGATTGCGTGCCAAGCAGGACCGCAGCGGCGATCTGGAGCGTCGCAAAAGCTGTGTCATCCTGATCCACGGAGACGCCGCGTTTGCCGGTGAAGGAGTCAGCCAGGAAACACTGAATCTCAGTGAGCTGCCGGGCTATCAGACCGGAGGTACGGTCCACATCATTGTCAACAATCAGATCGGCTTCACAACCTCACCCTCGGAAGCGCGTTCCTGCACCTACGCGACAGACGTTGCCCGTATGCTGCAGATTCCGATTTTCCATGTGAACGGCGAAGATCCCGAGGCGATCGCTCAGGTCGTGCAGCTCGCGATGGATTTCCGGGCGAAGTTTCGCCGGGATGTGATCATCGACATGTATTGTTTTCGGCGGCGAGGTCACAATGAAGGGGACGAGCCCGCATTTACTCAGCCGACGATGTACAAGCTCATTCGCAGTCGTCAGACCGTCTTCAACAGCTTTCTCGATTCACTTGTGACCCACCGCGAGGTCACCAAAGAGGAAGGCGCGGAGATTGTCGCACGCCGCGGACAGATGCTCGAGGATGAATTACTGGAAGCACGCAAGGACGGCTTCCGGTATCTCGAAGAGAGCGGCGGAGGCATGTGGAAAGGCTACTTCGGCGGCGACTGGCGCGAAGCAGATTCTCCAGCCACCGCGGTCCCCGCTGATGTGATCCAGCAGGTGATGCAGACGTTGACGACACCGCCGGAAGATTTCACGCCGCACCCCAAGGTTGAACTCGTTCTTAAATCGCGTCGTGAAATGGCTGGCGGCGATAAACCGTTTGACTGGGGTGGCGCGGAGATCGCGGCTCTGGGCACCCTCGTCGCCGCAGGAACGCGACTGCGATTCAGTGGGCAGGACGTTCGCCGTGGTACGTTCAGTCATCGTCATGCGGCCCTGTACGATGTCAATGACGGGCACAGCTGGACCGGACTTCAGGATCTGGCGGCCAGACCCGAGCACGTGGAAATCTACAATAGTCCGCTTTCCGAAATCGGCGTCCTCGGCTTCGAATACGGTTACAGCCTGGACTGTCCGGACGGACTGGTGATCTGGGAAGCCCAGTTTGGCGACTTTGTCAATGTCGCTCAGGTCATCATTGACCAGTTCATCGCCAGTGCGGAAGACAAGTGGAAACGCTTAAGCGGAATCGTGCTGCTGCTGCCGCATGGGATGGAAGGGCAGGGGCCCGAACATTCCAGCGCTCGTCTGGAACGTTTTCTGGCGATGGCCGCGGAAGATAACATTCAGGTCGTGAATCCGACCACACCGGCGCAATACTTTCACATGCTGCGACGCCAGGCTCTGCGGCGCTGGAAGAAGCCACTCATAGTCATGACTCCCAAAAGTCTGCTGCGGCATAAAGATGCCGTCTCGACGTTTGCGGAATTGTCCCAGGGAGAGTTTCAGGAAGTGCTGCCGGATGTCTCAAAAGCGCCCGGTGATGTAAAACGCATCCTGCTGTGTTCGGGCAAAGTGTATTACGATCTGGCAGCGTATCGGGACGAAAACGGACGTGACGACGTCGCCATCGTTCGACTGGAACAGCTCTATCCGTTCCCGGCGCATGCGCTCGAAGCCGCATTGTCAAAGTACCCGAAGGCCGCGTCTTTGTTCTGGGTTCAGGAAGAACCTCGCAACATGGGTGCCTGGGGCTTCCTGAGAACTCGTTTCGGTGAACGTCTGCTGGAGCAGTATCCTTATCGTGGAGTTTGTCGTCCGGAGTCCGCCAGTCCGGCTACAGGGTCCGCGACCAGTCATAAGATCGAACAACAAAACATTCTGAAACAGGCATTTGAACTTGTATGAGCACGCAGGAAATTGAAATCAAGGTTCCGCAACTGGGTGAGTCCATATCGGAAGCCTTTATTGGCGAGTGGTACGTCAAACAAGGCAGCTACGTGGCGGCTGATGGAAAGATTGTGGGACTGGAAACAGACAAAGCCACTTTCGATATTCCGGCACCGGTCGGTGGTGTCGTCAGCAGAATTGTGAAGAACGTGGGCGAAACGGCCGCGATCGGAGAAGTCATCGGCTTCCTCACTCCTGCCGAAAAACCTGCCGCCAGTCCGGCACCTGCGTCAACTCCGGCCACGTCAGCACCAACAACAGCTGCGACGGCTCCCGCAAAGGCGGGTGCTGCTGCCGGTGGTGGGCATGTGATGCCGGCTGCAGAACGCATGATGGCGGACAATAAGCTTGCCGCTGGTTCAGTGCAGGGTTCCGGTCCCGGTGGCCGGGTTCTGAAAGAAGACGTGATTCGCACCGTTCAGTCAGCTTCGGCACCAGCTCCGGTGCGTGTCGGAGGAATTCGCGAAACGCGCAAAGTGCCGCTGACTCCGATTCGTCAGACAATTGCCAAACGTCTGGTTGAAGCGCAACAGACGGCGGCTTTGCTGACCACGTTTAACGAAGTCGATATGTCGGCCATCAAGAAGCTGCGCGAATCCTACAAGGATGTATTTGAAAAGAAATACGGCGCCAAACTGGGCTTCATGTCGTTCTTTGTACGCGCCGTTGTTTCAGGTCTGCAGCAGTTCCCGCAGCTGAATGCCCAGATGCATGGTCGTGAACTGACGTATTTCAATTATTGCGATATCGGAATTGCGATCGGTGGCGGCAAAGGACTGGTCGTGCCCATTCTGCGAAATGCAGAAAACATGAGCTTTGCGGACATCGAACTGGCGATCATTGAACTGGCCGGTCGTGCAAAGAATAATCAGATCTCGCTGGAAGAACTGGAAGGCGGCACGTTTACGATCACCAACGGTGGTGTCTATGGCTCGCTGCTGTCAACTCCGATCGTGAATCCTCCGCAGAGCGGCGTTCTGGGAATGCACGGAATCTTCGACCGACCGGTGGCGGTGAACGGTGAAGTTGTGATCCGGCCGATGATGTATCTCGCGCTGACTTACGACCATCGTGTCGTCGATGGCCGCGAAGCTGTTTCCTTCCTGAAGCTCGTGAAGGACCTGATCGAAGACCCAACGCGACTGATTCTGGAAGTATAGTCGCGTAGACCGGTCGCTCCGCCGACCGGAACTAATCCAAATGTGGGACGGGTCTCCAGACCCGTCCTGCTGCGTTTCCGGATAAGTCCGGGAACCCGTCCTGCGAAATCTCTACTCAAACTCAGGTTCTCAGAAAATGTCCGAAGCGTTTGATCTCATCGTGATTGGTGCTGGCCCTGGTGGTTACGTGGCCGCCATTCGTGCGTCACAGCTTGGGATGAAAGTTGCTGTTGTCGAACGCGAAAAACAACTGGGCGGCACGTGCCTCCGAGTTGGTTGTATACCCAGCAAAGCGCTGCTGGAAACAAGTGAACTGTTCGAACAGTCGCAGAAGCACTTCGCTGAGCGCGGGCTTGTCGTTCAGGGCGTGACGGTTGATGTGGCTCAAATGATGAAGCACAAAGACGGCGTCGTCAGCACGCTCGACAGCGGCATTCAGGGGCTGCTGAAGAAGAACCGGATCGAACGCTTTGTGGGCCACGGAAAGCTCAAAGGCAGCGGCGTGGTTGAAGTGACTGGCAGTGCGCCGACAACGATCACTGGCAGGAAAATTCTGATTGCGACCGGCAGTGTGTCATCATCATTCCCTGGCATGCAGCCGGATGGCGACCGCATTGGCACCAGCACGGAGGCCATCGCATGGCCGGAGGTGCCAAAGCATCTCGTCGTCATCGGTGCCGGCGTCATTGGTTTAGAGCTGGGCACAGTCTGGCGTCGTTTTGGTGCACAGGTGACTGTTCTGGAATATTTGCCGCGTATTCTTCCGGGCGTTGATGAACAGGTTGCCAATGAAGCAAAGAAGATCTTCGAAAAACAGGGACTTGTCTTCAAACTCGGAACCAAAGT
>JAGQQS010000800.1 GCA_020426105.1 Planctomycetaceae bacterium | reverse complement strand
TCAGCAAATCACGTCCTCCCATTCCTCTCAGCGTGTCATTTCCCGCCATTCCCACGAGAATGTTGGGGGAACTGTTTCCAGTCAGTGTGTCGCTGAATTTGCTTCCGCGAACGTTGTTAACGGCGGTGACCGCGGCACCAACTCCCGTTCCCACCGAGGTCGCAATTCCTTTCGTGAGGTCGACCGTGACACCCGTTGTTCTAGTGAATCCTGAGTAGTCAAGCCAGTTGTCGCCGCTGCCACCGTTGAGTGATCCGCTGATGCGGCCCGCAGTACTGAAGGCGAAGACATCGGCGTTTATGCCCCCCGTGAGATTCTCGATTGTTTCGAAAGCAACCTTACCGACGATGCCCCGGTCGACTCCACTGATGGTCCATGTCTGTGCAGCGTTTCGGCCGATCAATGTGTCCATTCCACCACCGCCATTGATCAGGTAGTTGGTCGTGGCGTTCACGCTGGAAACAGTGATTGAGTTGGGGCCGTTCTGGGCCAGCAAGACGACTCCGCCGAGTCCGCTGTAGGCTACTGATCGGGTCAACGAAATATTGCCTGGCGTTGTGCGGGTGACAGAACCGGAAGTGATCGTGTACTGATCGCCAAAGTTCGTCTGATTATCCACAAAGTACAGAACGTCTCCATCATTTGCCCCGTTGACCTTGACCGCTCCATTGAGCCCGTCAACATTGCCCCCACCGACAGAGATCAGGTCCCCGCTGGAACCACCGTTCACTGTCACTGGCACATTGGCGAGTGTCTGGTCGATGCGAATCTGATCAATGCCTGTGAGTCCGAACACATTGATCTGACTGATCTGCCCGGGCTCAAACTGGAAAAACTCACCGTTGAGCGTGACTGTCACGGAGTTGCCCTGCTTCCCGATCGCTATCTGGTCATTTGCGCTCGTCGGATCAAAATCGCGCAGACGCTGATCTCCGTTGACAGAAAGCACTCCATTATTCACGACGAGAATCTGGTTATTTCCGTCCGGCACGACATAGCTGCCATGAATTCGCGACCAGTAAGACTGCAGCAACGCCCCGTCCACGCGGTAGGCAAAATTCTGCGCCTCACCATCGGAAAGTTCACCATCGCCGCCCACCGTGGCGGTAATGCCACCTGTGGTCTTCGGATTCGTAAGGGATTCCACAATCTCGTGTGACATCACGGATGTGACGAAGTCTTTCGTTCCGTCATTTCCAACCCACCCAAAATAGACATCATCCCAGTCAAGGAATTCATCGTAGGCCTCATCGACCCAGGTGTGATAGCCGAGTGTGCCTGGTCCATCGCCTGAAGTGACTCCAGCGGGGGTGACCACAAGGTACAAAGGAATCGTCGGTTCAATATCATCGGGGTCAGGAAGTCCGAGCTCGTTGTAACCATTCTGTACTCGATTCAGGAGAGCTTTCGTTGAAAAACCACTTACAGGATCTGAACTATCCCATACCGAACGAGCAAAATGAGCCTTGCCTATACCCGGTCGGTATTGATCAAGCCCCGACAGATAGCCACTGTCCAGCATAGTCCGTGTGGCATCATCGATCGACTTCCTCATATTCTTCCCGGAGTCGGTGTTTCCCCACGAGGATCCCCAGTAGATCAGGTAGACTGGCGTATCCTTCAGCACCTGCCCACCGCCATCCGTAACCGTTGGTGCAGTCACCAGCGGAGTGAACGCGACAGTGGGGACTTCACGCTTCTCCAGGCTTTCCGTCGTCATCTGCGACGCAGAGGCGATCCGAGGGGCATTTCCAGACTTTCTTCGACGTGGGCGAGCAAATATATTGAAGACTGACATTTTCAACTCCTTGAGGGCTAAGTTTTCTTCATGTGGGAAGTAACCTGTTTGTGAGCTGGCGGCTGGTTTCGCCCCGGCTCTCAACTGGGAATTGCCAATGACTCAGCGCGCGGACAGAAATTGTGCGAGATTTCACTGACTGACAGAGTGGAGTAACCAGTGATGGCGAATTCTGAAAACGATTCTGCCTTGTGGATCCGTGAACTTTTGGCAGGGGACGAGGAGGTCGTTCAGGAATTCTGGACGGCGTATGCTCCCGCCCTGGAACGAATTGCGAAGAGCCGCATGAATCCCGCGCTCCAACAGCGACTGGGGCCTGAGGATGTCCTTCAATCGGTTTGTCGCACATTTATTCGACGGGGCCGCAAAGGAGAGTATCAGCTTGACAACTCGGAAGAATTGTGGCGGTTGCTATGCGCCATCACTCTGACCAAAGTGCGTCAACATGCGAGGTTTCATCTGCGAAAGCGACGAGGAATAAATCGAGAAGTCTCCCTGGGAGACGACCGTGCAGGCGGCAGTGCTGGTATGTCTGACCGGGCGATTGCTCCGGGACCAACTCCCGCTGAAGCAGCCGAGTTTGCCGATCAGGTCGATCATTTGTTCGCAGGTCTTGATGAAGAAGAAAAACAATTAGTGCAATACCGATTGGAAGGTCTGGACGGGCCGACCATTGCGAGTCGAATGGGCTGCTCCGAGCGAACTGTTCGTCGGTTACTGGAACGAGTCCGGCATCGTTGGGAGCAGGAGCTGGAGGAATCGATTTCCTGAAACCTGTAGCAAAGGTTGGCCGAGTTGGAGCACGTGAGGCGATGACGTCTGTGTTTCTTCACAATCCGGCGCCCGTAAGAGTTTTTTGTGGCCGACTTAGACCAGAAAAGGCAATAAACAACCAGGTACCAGGGAGCGTAGAAGTATCTTCGATACTGATTTTTTGAGATTTCAGCATGCCTGCCGACCCGATTCCGACGTTAAACACGCTGGCCTCGCCGTGTAGTACCGAGCGCTCGAAAGCGGAAGCCGCTTCGTCGTTGGTCACTCGGCAACCACCCATGGGTCGGTTTGGCGATTACGAACTACTTGAATTCCTTGGTCGTGGGACGATGGGTGTCGTCTACAAATGTCGGCATGCGGCGTTCTCACATCCGGTTGCTGTCAAGTTGATGCTGCGAGGTCGTGGTGCATGCCATGAGGAACTTGCACGGTTTCGTATCGAGTCTGAGGCTCTGAGCTGCCTGGAACACGATAACATGCTCGGAATCCTGGACGTTGGAGTGATTGATGGCTGCCCGTATTTTGCCACGGATTTTGCCAGCCACGGAACGCTCAGTACGTACATTGATGCCAACCCTCATTCGGTTGAATGGTCCGTTGACACAATCCGCAGAATCTCCCTGGCGATTCACCACTCGCATGAACGGCGGATCCTTCATCGGAATATCAAGCCCGCTAACATCCTGATTATGGGCGATGGCACGCCAAAAGTTTCCGATTTTGGACATGTAAAATTCGCTGCTCCACTTGTCGGCTGCATCCTTGACCCATCCATCTATGGAGACCTCAATGCATCCGACTTTTTTGACATCCAGGAGGAGTTGGGGCGTTTCGCAGCTGAGTTGCGATATGAATATCCCGACGTTCGGGAAGATCGCGAGCCCCTGATTCCGGATCTCCTGAAGTCGTGCCTGGCTCGCACTGGGCTTCCCGGTGACGCCATCGATGAGTCAGCAATCATCGATTTTATGACACATGTGGCCGGACAAAATCCACAACCCGGCGCCACACATTGGTATCAGCAGCCTCATCTTCCCAATCTAACCGCGTCAGGCAGGACGCTTGTTACCCCGCAATTCATGTCCCCTGAACAGGCCTTTGGCCGACACGATGTCATTGGACCAGCATCGGATGTGTATTCGCTCGGGGCCACCTTGTACTACCTTGTCACGGGACATTCCATGTTCTCCGGCTCCTTGCATGAGGTGTTGAAACAGATCAAAAGCGATTGGGACTGGCCAGTACCTGCAAAGCAAATATCTCCGCAGGTTTCCGATGCTGTAGACGCTGTTATCTGGAAGTGCATTCAAAAAAATCCAAAGGCTCGATATCACGACTGCAGCGAGCTTGCGGAAGATCTTCAGTGCTGCCTTGATGGAGGTACGCCGCCCACGCTGTTGAGACGCAATCTTCGTCAAAAATCGGCTGACGCCGAATCTCGTAAATACGCCGATCTCTTCCTTCGGGCCTTCCCACCAAAACAGTCAGATAAGGTTGAGTCGATTCCAACCAGTGCGAAGCGGTGGTGGGAATTCTGGAAGTGAACTACGGCATGCAGGCGACGGCTTACGCTCCGCTTGGGCTTACTGTTCCCGCGATCATGGTTGTCTCGTAGCGGATGTATGAGCACATCCTCTCATTGTCTCCCTGCATCGCGCGTTTACGCAGCACCGTCCGTTCTCTCTCTCTCCTGATATGATCTGGCTGCTCATCTGCCAAGGCGTCGCTCACCACGTCAACGTCCATGCCGAGACCTTGCGGTCACGATTCGTCCGGCATCAGGGGAAGGCGCGGATCAAAGTGCTCCGTAACGACTTTATCAAAGGCTCGCCGGAGAACCCGTGGGGTGAGGTGATCAACGAGTTTTCCCTCCGCATCCGGGATCATATCGGCCCGGCACATGACCTATTTGTGCCGCGATTTTCGTCAACGAGTTCGACGGAACGGATCGCGGCGGAAATCGTGCTCCTTTACGCCGTACAGAGTTATTTTCAGTTCGATCTCTATACAATACGTGGCATTCCAGCCATCACGCTCGAAGGCACGGAAGAGGATTGGCAGATACTCGCTGACCGAGCACGGGCATTTGCTCAGTTTGACCTGGAATGGTGGTTCACACCCCTTCAGCCGATACTGCAGGAGTTGCTCAGGATGGGGCCACATTTCCACTTCGGCCTGAAATCGGCTGGGCTATCCGACAGATAGTACCCGCCTGACATTTCGGCGACGGTGTCAGGTCTGTGCAAATATTCGATTAGACTGATTCCTGATTATTTTTTCTGCGTGGGCGGAACGCGAGCCTGTGTGAAGTTCTTTGCCTGAGTTGAATTTGGATTCTGGCAGGCATGCTCGGTTGGCCGTACTATTGTGCTGACTGCCTGAGCAGATTCGCGATGATTGTCTCTTAACACGAGTCGCAGTTTGCAGTGGAAAGCAACCATTCAGAGCCTTCAGATCCGACTGTCCGTAATTTGCAATCGCAGCCAAAGATTAAGGCACGCTGCGCTGACGGGCCGTGTTTCAGTCTACAACCTTGAACCGCCAGAGTAACTCATCCACCATTGCATGGAACCCTACAGTCTCTTCATAGAATACGCCGTCGATCCCCAGAGTTCGAAGAAGACGCGGCATGTTCCGGATGTCCGAATCTTCCTCAAGATCCGTCAGCGGTGCGACGGCCAGCAATTGGAGGAGCCCTACACCCTTTTGCCACTGCATCTAATACGGAATCGCCCGGAACCACTACCCTCATCCCCAATCATGTCCAGTGCGGTCCGCAGTTCGGCTTCGCTGGCACCATTTGCTCCCACGACATGAATTCACACGGACATTGGCTTCTCCTTTTCACCAGGCGATTTACTTTAACCGTCATGATACCGGCTCGCTCCATCAGCCAGCAGATCTTCCCGAACCAGAATCCTGAACGACAATTGAATTGTAAAGTCACCGATCGATGACCACAATTCTCGATCGATGTGCCGACAACTGTTGCTGGTCCAACTCTCCTGCTGTGAGTGCTTGGAAGTCGGCGGAATCTGAGCTCGCAGGGAAACTGGTGGAATGGGACTGGAGCGGGAATACTTTCCTGATAAGGTCGATGAAGAGGCTCGCCGTCGCTTCGAGAATGCTCTGGCGTCTGGCTCAGTTGTGTCACTCGAGGACTACTTGCCGGATATTGAGGCCTCCACTTATCTGCCGACTCTGGAAGAATTCGTAAGTATCACGCTGGAGCATTGCTGGCAGCAGTGGTCGGTCAGCAGACCCGATGAACGCCCGCAGCCGCTGGAACATTACCTGTCCCGCTTTCCAGGACTTGCTGATACAGGGATTCGGGAGCGTTTGAGTGAATTTGAACTCCTGGTGCGACGAAGGGCCCAGGATTCCGAGGCGCACACATCTTTAAGCATACTGTCAGAATCTTCCGGGACACTTGTGTCCCAGCGCATGTCGGCTTCCAGGGGAAGCGAACTTCCGACACATCCCGCTGCTCACCCTGAGCACATCAGTTTGCTGGACCACATTCACTCGCTGATGCCGCACTACGAGATGATCGAAAATATCAGCGGCGGCCAGGAAGGTATCTATCGAGCCTACGACAGGAATCGCCACAAGGAAGTAAAGCTATGCCACATCCCTCCGCCGCGTGGAGACGCGGTTAGGGAGCTCAAAACACTTCGCGCCCCGTACATCGTCTCGATGCAGGAGTCAGTGTTACTACCCGATGGCAGTGCGGTCCTTGTTATGGAGCAGATTCAGGGACGTGACCTTCGGCAGCGAATGATCGAGAGTGGTGGTGCCATTTCGGAAGAAACAGCCTTGAAATGGATGAAGCAGGTTTGCGAAGGCATGACGTATGTTGCGGCCAGAAAGGTTGTGCATCGGAATCTGAAGCCCGCCAATATCGTGATTGACGAGACAGGAACCGCCTATGTTGACGACTTCCAGCTGGCAACTTTTGCCGGATCCACGGATGGTCCTGCAGGCACTCCGGCGTATATGCCTCCTGAGCTGTGGCAGTGGACGAAGACGCCCGTGGTGGAAGTACGCGATGACATCTACAGTTTTGGCGCAACGTTCTACCATGTGCTGACAGGGACGATGCCGGGCTCAGTGGCCAATGGAAATCCGGTTCGCCCAGGCCAGAGTTTAATTCCGCTTCAGTGGATTGCGAGAGACATTTCAACCTCGACCGTGCGACTGATCGAGCGATGTTTGGCGGCCCAGCCGAACGAACGCTTTCATTCGTTTGTTGAAGTACTGACACAACTCGAGAACCCTGCGAAGTCGATTCGTCTCGATGGGCCACCGCCAGATCTGTCAGACTACCATCTGCTGTCTTGTCTGGGCGAGGGTGGAATGGGCGTCGTTTACAAGGCACAACATACGGGCTCCGATCGCCGGGTTGCCCTGAAGTTCATTCGCTCCTCTGGTCGAAACAATCTTGAATTTCTGGCTCGCTTCCGAATCGAAGCTGAGGCCGTCGCTTGTCTCCGGCATCCGAATATCGTGCCGGTCCTGGATATCGGCGCCTTTGGCGGATACCCATATTTTGCCCTTGAGTACATAGAAGGCGGGAGCCTCCACGACAGACTTGCAGAGTTCGTGACAGACCCTGTTCGCTGTGCCGAGGTTGCTGCCAGTGTCGCTATGGGCCTGCATCACGCGCATCGTTTGGGCATTCTCCATCGCGACCTGAAACCGCAGAACATCCTGCTGAGCGCTGATGGGACTCCAAAGATCACAGACTTCGGGCTTGCGAAGTTCACAGTTTCCGCCAGGAGTCGCGCTCGATTGTGGACGGACTCAATCCTCCCGGGAATTCGTGGTTCACTGATGGCGCTGGACAGTCGTGAGATCGACGACATATCGGAACAAAGTATCGATGAAAGTACGCAGCTCGCAATGGCCGAATCTGATCCGGAATACGCGGAAACAATAACGATGGATGCCGTCCGGCAATTCGTCGCAGATACCGTGCGGCAGGCCGCCTCTCAGGATGTTCGTTTCCTGAACGACAGCCCGACGCAGCGCGGCGATATCCTGGGGACGCCAGCGTACATGGCACCGGAACAGACGAAAGGAGATCAGATGTCTGTGGGGCCATGGACGGACATCTATGCGCTTGGAATTGTGCTGTATCAGATGCTCACCGGACGGATGCCGTTCCAGGAAAAATCGGTCAGCCAACTGTTTGACACGATTCAAAGATGCCCGCCTCCACCGCTCGGTCGAGATGTCCCGGCTGTGCTTGTGGACATTTGCCTCCGGTGTTTATCGAAAAAGCCTGAGGATCGATATCAAAGTGCGCGAGAACTTGGTGAAGACCTGCAACGATTCGTATCCAGGCAGGAATTGCACAGGTCCGCAAGAAAGAAATGGTGGCAATTGTGGCGTTGAAACCCGATTCTTTCGAATGTGATGCGAGTGCAGGATCCTGGCGCTGGACTTGAAGGGCAGCCACAACATCAGTTGATGCCT
>JAGQQS010000799.1 GCA_020426105.1 Planctomycetaceae bacterium | reverse complement strand
CCAAAAAGCACGGTGAGGTGTCTCGCCAAATGCTGACGCCAAAAGATTCAGACCATCACTACCAGATTGATCATATTACCAACGGCGTGCATGTTCGGACCTGGGCTTCGCCGGCGTTCGCCAAATTGTTTGATCGCTGGTTACCCGGCTGGAATGTCGACAGTGCCAGCCTGCGGAGTGCGTTGGCAATTCCCGGTAGCGAAGTTTGGCAGGCTCATCAGGAAGCAAAGGTTCAGTTGATTGATGAAATCAACTCACGTCAATCATGCAAATTCGACGCCGACACTTTCACAATCGGGTTTGCTCGGCGCGCCACTGCCTATAAGAGAGCAAATCTACTGATCAGTGATCCTGATCGCCTGCGGGAAATTGCTGAAAAACATGGGGCGTTGCAATTGGTCTTCGCAGGCAAGGCACACGCACGTGACGAAGAAGGCAAGCGAATGATCCACCAAATCGTGCAAATGAAGCACACACTACCACCCGGTGTGAAATTGGTTTATCTCGAAAACTACGACTGGCAACTGGCACGGTTACTTGTTGCCGGCGTTGACGTTTGGCTCAATACGCCGCTACCACCCCTGGAAGCCTCGGGAACGAGCGGCATGAAGGCAGCACTCAACGGAGTGCCCAGTCTGAGCATTTTGGATGGTTGGTGGATTGAAGGCTGTGTCGAGGGGGCCACGGGCTGGTCGTTCGGCAATACGGCGTCGGCAAAACCTGACGACGAAGAACGCTTCAGTGAGGACGCCAATGCGTTGTACGGCAAGCTGAACGATGTGATTGTGCCTCTCTACTACCGCAACCGCGAAGACTGGTTGCGTGTCATGTTGCACTCGATCGCTCTGAACGGATCCCACTTCAATACTCAGCGAATGGTCCAGCAGTACGTTCTGAAAGCCTACTACGAATAGTTGCTCGGCGGAGTACAACCATCAATACGATAGATGTCTTCTCACCCTCGAAATCTTGTTTGCAACTCAGGCCGACGCTGTCTCGATCAATTCGCGAAGACAACGCCGTGCACGATTCAAACGTGATGCCACAGTGCCTTCGGCGATATCGAGAACCATGGCAATTTCGTAATACGATAGATCTTCAATCTCTCGCAGCAGGAATATCGCACGAAGCTCAGGCTCAAGTGCGGCTAGTGCGTAATCCAGAAGCTCGCGTTGTTCAGCAAGGGTCGTCACACCGGCCCGATCGTCCAGAGGTTCGCACTGCATGGGCTCTTCGGGATGACGCTGCGGACGCTTCCTCAGGAATTGCAGCGCTTCGTTGGACGCCAATCGGTACAACCAAGTCGAGAACGACGATCTGCCGTGGAATTTATCGAGTCGTTGAAACAGGGCAAGGAACACCTGCTGAGTCAGATCTTCTGCGTTGGATTTTCCAACCATTCGAAGCATCAGTCGATACACTTTCTCACAGTGCTGAAGGTACAGTTGCTGTTGAGCCTCACGACTACCGTTCAGGCACGATTCCAGCAATTCGCATTCGTTCGCAGGCAAGCTGTTGAATTCGGAATGGACTGCTGGTTGTGCTGGTCGCGGTATGTGTTCAGTGGTTTCCAAAACGAATACCCCGCAGGTTCTCAAACAGGACTAAAGTCTCGTTGTTGAGGACACGCTGCAACAGATATACCGTTGTGGGGTATATCAGCGAAGATCGTCAAACGCAGAGAAAATCTCCTGTTTAGTGATGCTCACGAACCTATCCGCGAATCTCCTGAATTGATGTCTGTGCGTCCTGATGCGCGCGGTGTGCGGATTAGCTCTCTTCTTTCTTTGACGGAAAACGAGCCCGCACGTGAAGAAATCAGGGGGGAACAGCATCGAAAGGTGCAGTTCATCATTTTCACCCGTCCTTCAAGGAGTCCGACATGGCCAAGAACCAACCTTCACCCGCGACTACCACTTCGTCCAAAGCAACACAATTCACCTGCCACGCACCCGATGCCAAGGAAGTTTTCCTCGCAGGGACATTCAACGAATGGAAGCCCGATGCAACGCCAATGACTATGGACGAGGCTGGGAAATGGACGGCCGCGATCGAGTTGCCCTGTGGACGACATGAGTTCAAGTTTGTTGTCGATGGCGAATGGTGCTGCGAAGTCAACTGTCACGCTGGCAGTGAATGTCCAAAATGCGTCCCGAACGATATGGGCACCATGAATCGCGTATGTGAAGTGCGATAGCTCGGTTTCGATGTTGTTCCATCCCAGAAGATCGGACTGCCAGACAACAAGGCACAGGTTCTAAACGCAGTACGTGTTGCCAAAGCATCCATTAACCAGGGATAGTTTGGTCCTGTAGCCTTTGGTGATGACGCTGGAAAAAGAGCCATCTCCACGAAGGAGTACTTACTTGCAGAAAACGATTCAGTCTCACTGCCGTCACTGCGGCACCGATGTCACACAAACTGCGACCGTCCGCCCGACACAAGGGCCGGACTGGGAAAGGAGCGATGGTCGGCCCCGACCGCTGGGAGTGACCTGGTTAGAGCATGAACAGGCCTACAACTTTGCCATTCACGCAGGCAACGCTGC
>JAGQQS010000798.1 GCA_020426105.1 Planctomycetaceae bacterium | reverse complement strand
CGAAAAATAGGGGCTCCGAAGATTCGCAGTCGTGGCAAACATCTGCTGGAATCTCTGGAAATTGCGCAGACCAATGGAAGCGTTTGCGTTTGACCGGGTTTCAAGGGCAGGACTGTACGAAATGTCAGAACGCGATCTTGAGGAATCAATAGGGTTTGTTTCGCATCAATCGGGCGAACAGAGATCAGAGTCGCGTGCCAGTATCACGGGTTACATTGTGCTGAAACTCCTGGCGAACGGGCTGCCAATTCCTCGATGTTTTGAGGACCATGATCGGCTGGGTGCTCCACGCCTGCTCAGCACTTATCATCATCGGCTGAAGCGACTGGATTCGATCCACTGCCCGGCGGATGCGCGGATCGAAGCATTTTTGCGCCGCTATTTTGACCGCGTCAAAGGCTGCAGCGCGCTGCGACTTCCGGACCTGACGGTGATTCTGGACCGTCATGGAATCGCTCGAGAACTGTCACTGCCACATGATGGTGATGAGTATCGCAACGAATTCGGGGCGTCCTACCGTGTGCGGAACGGCGTGCTGCACAATCCGGCGAATGACCGCCGCACCACGGAAGGAACGTTTCATATTACCGAGGGCGGGCTGCCAATTCCGCGCGACAAGAAGGTTGTTCCGAAAGCGACATTTGCCGCACTCTTTCGGCACGCAATGAATCCCCCCGCCAGCCTCCTGCAACTGCCGTTCACGCACCACGAACCAAAACCTGCCAGTGCCTTTGTCTCGCTGCTTATCCGGCCGGTCTTGTGTCCTGAAGTTCCGGGTTACTGTGAACAGCAGTCGATGGAGATTCGACTTTTTGTCCCCGGTGCGCTGGTCAGCAATCTTGATTTTGTCGAGTCGATTTTTGGCAATGCGGGCGATCCGTTTTTGCCGGCGCATGATGCGGCTTTGGACATTGACCACTGGAGTGGTCACACGGGATGCATCATTCTGGCTCCTCACCTGGTCAGAGTCTCGAAGAAAGATGCAGGCCTGCCCTCATACGAAGAAGCCTCGGAGCGGCAGCGCGAAGATGGCATGTGCTGGAAGTCCGAAGATGAAATGTACAACGACGGTGTCCCCTTTAAGCTCACCTGTCGCGACGAAGAGGGCGTCATTGTCACCCTGATCGCGGATAACTATTACGGCTACTGCAAGAAAGAAGTGAAGACGCAGCTCAGCTATGCGGCGAATCTCAGTGGACAGGTTGAAGAAGAACATGCCGGCGGTGCGATGGCTTTTGCCAGTTTCAATCTGGGGGAAGAATTTTCAGCGGACAGTCGTCGCTATAACAATCGCACATTTGCCGATGTTGCGCGGGACTTTGCTTCACTGATGCATGTGCAGCCGGAAGGCTACGCCGTTGATGCCTTGCATCCCAATGTCATTTACGTTTCTGAAAGCGCGCGTTTTACAGTCAGCGATCAACGGATTTCATGGCATTTCAACAGCGAAAGTCACGATATTCCGCTCCGCCCGGGATACATCTACATCACGCCGTCTGGATACAAAGTGCGTCTGGAAAAGCATCCCGCGGCACCTTCGTGGCGACTGATCGGCACGCTCTTCGAAGGTGTGATGTGCCATAAGCCGTGTACCGTCAGCGGCGGCGGCAAAAGTGAAATCAGTAAGTCCATCGCCGACTATCTCCTGCACGGACCGGTGTTTGTCGCCGATGCCGAACACGATCTGAATATGATTCAGGAGATCTTTGATCGCGACTACTCCGATCGGTGGAGTCCTGCCGGAAGTGTTCAGCCGGACTATGCAGCAAAACCCTCGCGGAATGTGCTGGACAAGACACGCTCGCTGGGCAGCGTGATCAAACTCCTGACTCCGTCGGTGGACTATACCGACGAATATAACGCATGGCTCGAGAAAATTCCGGACCACATCTACGCAATGGTCTTCATTATCAAGCGGATGCATACGGGGGCCCCGAACGAATGGCGTCAGCATTTTTCCGTGGACATTGTGAATGGCCATCCCGGTCATGAATTAAAATTCGGCGATCGAAAACTCGTCGGCACCTATCTGCGAGTGGGACTGTTTGGCGAAAGTACCTGGCGGACGTACAAACTGCGACAGGACTTTGCACCCGCTCAGAAGGTCCAGACCGAGGATGACATCACCGCGTCGGTTGTCGTCCCGCGGAGAGCGTTGCAATATCTGGGCACTGTTATCACCGAAGAGACCAGTTACAAGTTTGTCAAAAACTGTGAATACCGTCTTTTCCAGCGACCAGACGATGCCGTCCACCGCGGCCTCGACAAGCAGACCGAGGCTGATCTTGCGCGATCGGATAACTTCATCGTCAATTTCGAGCCGCTGTCGCGAAAACGCGTTGCTGAAATCTGTGATCGCCCGGTGGATCTGAGTCAGTTTACGCTGCCGATGCAGCAATTGCTGCATGATATGCAGCAGGCTCATGACAGCTATGTGGTCTGTTCAAACACACCAAGACTTGTCAACGGCGTGCCAAGTCGCAATCCACGCTATTTGCAGCCGCGACCGGTCCTGATCGATCCTGTCAATCTGCACGTCGCTGAGATGGGCATTCGCCTCTCAAGGGCGATTCCGATCGATCGGCCGGTGCTCACGCCCGTGCAGGCCGTGCTGATCGGTCGACGCAATAATCCACCCGAACCCGCGCGCGGGATTCGGGCACTTTCCGTGTACAACCCGCTCCATTATCAGAAATTGCCGGAACTTTTCATGGACTTCGTGAGTTCACTCACTGGAAAAAGTCCATCAACGACCGGGGCGGGAAGTGAAGGCGCGCTGACAAAAGGCCCGTTCAATTGCCTGCGTCCGATTTCTGATCTGAATAACGCACTCGTCAGCTACCTCCTGACCGGGCTTGCTGGTTTTTCGACGCCCGCAGGTCACATCGGCAGCCGGGTTCGAGTTGATCATGACATCAGTCTGCTGATTCCGGAAATCTGGTGTCGTCTAAGTCCTGAAGAGCGTTCCCCGGAGTTCCTGATCTCCGAACAGTTGCTGGAAAAAATGGAGGACTACGAATTCAACGGAAAATTAATTCCAGCCAGCAATCTTGGGTGGCGCATCACAACCCGATTCGTGCGTCGATTTGCCGGACGTGTATTTGACAATCCCAACAAAGTTTTTGATACGGAAATCCTGCAGCCGGAAACGCAGGACCCCGCGGCATTTGCCGACGGAATTTTGTACATCGCCGAAGCACATCGGCGGATTGCCCGGTTGTATTTCGAGGACGGTTCCGTTGAGATCGCCTGTCCTCCCCTGAAGGCCCTCCTGCATATCATGGTCGACGGGGCGTTCGAAAACAAAACCATTCGCGACCCGGAGATCCGGCAGCTGTTTACGAAAGAGTCGTTGCTGGCCTCGGACTGGTACATGGACCGTCTTCGACTGCGACAGCTCCGTGAGCAGCAATTGTGGCAGCGTCATATGCAGTCGCTGGAGACGTTTTTTAACAGCAACGAATTCACGGAAGAAAAGATGTCCATGAACATTGCCGGCAGAATCGAACAGTGCCGGAGTCGACTGAATCATGTGCTGTCGGCCGAGTACCTAAACGAACTTCAGGGAACACTGGGAACGGACCGGCTGTAATTCTGCGGCGGACGTATCGTACACCCTCCGCTCCGCCCCATGGCGTGGACTTGAGCTCTCCGTCCGACCCTGTGTCGGCGGAAGCAAGACTGGAGAGCTACAACGGGAGGAGTGAGGGATCGATGTTTTTGCGTCGCGGAATAGCTTGGAAGTCGGCGGTCGACCGACGCGCGGTCGGTAGAGCCGCGAAGTGCCACAGTTCCCCTTAATTCCACGCCATTGGTCGCTGCGCTGACGGGATTCCTGAAGTCCAATCAGAGGGCCTTCGGCAAAGCCGCAACCCCGAAGCTCCCAGCATCGGTGGTGGTTTCTCTCCTGCCGTGACGTCGATATTTTGAACGCTAATAACCACTCATTGACGCTGATAGGAATGCGATTATTAGCGAAGATTAGCGTCAATTAGTGTTCGAAAATCTCCGATTCAGTGTCGGCTGGCTGGGTCCGAAGTTCCGCTCG
>JAGQQS010000044.1 GCA_020426105.1 Planctomycetaceae bacterium | reverse complement strand
TGGGTGCTGCCGGCAGCGCCTACAGCGGTAACTGGAATTCCTGGGTGTTCGGGCTTTCGTTGCCGATCGCGGCTCTGATTGCGGTGCGTTACTTTGTACCGCTGTATCGCAACCGCCATGCTGTTTCGGCGTATGCCCAGCTCGAAGACCGCTTCGGTCCATGGGCACGGATTTATGCATTGGTCTGTTACCTCCTGACGCAGTTCGCACGCATTGGAACGATTTTGTACCTCGTCGCACTTGCGTTTGCAGCGCTGACTGGCTGGGAAATCAAAACCATCATTGTTGTGACCGGTCTGTTGGTGACGATTTATACCTTGCTGGGCGGGATTGAAGCCGTGATCTGGACCGACGTGGCTCAGAGCATTGTGCTGATCGGCGGAACCATTCTGTGTGCCGTCACGCTGCTGTTCGAGATGCCGGCCGGACCGGGGCAGCTGTTCGAAGTGGCGAGCGCCAGCAATAAGTTCAGTCTGGGCAGTTTCAGTCTCGAGCCCGGGTCGATCTTCGGAAGGGATTCCACATTCTGGATCGTCCTGCTGTACGGGATCTTCATCAACCTGCAGAACTTCGGGATCGATCAGAGTTTTGTACAGCGTTATATCACCGCAAAATCAGATCAGGCGGCGACGTTCAGTGTGTGGCTGGGAGCCTTGATGTTTCCTTTGATCTCGGTCCTGTTCTTCTTCATCGGAACGGGGCTTTTCAGCCTGTATCACTCCGACCCGACGTTGCTGAATGATATCCGGGCAGAGGTTGCAGAAACAGAACTCAATGACGCAGGTAACAAGGCTCCGACAACCGCTGACGTTGATGCGAAACTTGCTGAAAAAACGGCAAAGCTGACTGAAAATGCACAACAGGCTCTTGCCAAACAGGGAGCAGAAGCGACTGAAGCTGAAGTGACGGCGAAGGTCGATCAGCTCTGGGACAAGGAGATCGGCGACAAGGTCCTGCCCCATTTTATTGTCAGAAAGTTGCCGACCGGACTGGCCGGACTGTTGATCGCCGCGATCTTTGCGGCCGCGATGAGCAGTATGGATACAAGTCTTAACAGTTCGGCATCGCTGGTACTCTGTGACATCTATCAGCGGTATATCAATCCGGAGATTAATGAACGTCAATCGATGAAAGTCCTGTACGGTTCAACGCTGCTGTTCGGTCTCATTGGGACACTGACCGGAGTGGCGTTGGCAATTCTGAATAACAAGAGTGCCCTCGACATGTGGTGGAACCTGCAGGGCATCTTCGCCGGCGGCATGCTGGGGCTGTTTCTGCTCGGCCTGATTTCACGAAAGGCACAAAGTCCACACGCGGCGATCGCGGGGACTGTTGGAGTCTTTCTCATTGCGTGGCTGGCCCTTTCTCCGATCAGCAGCATCTGGCCTGAGTCGTGGAGCAGCTGGAAAAATCCTTTGCACAAGAATATGACGATCATCATTGGGACCACGTCGATTGTCCTGATCGGGATGCTGCTTGGCAGCTTTGCCGCCGGACCCAAAGTCGCTGACAAAACTACAGACCAGAACTAAGCAAGATGCCCAAAATCCTGATGCCCATCGGCGATGCCACTGAGGCCCTCGACACATTTTATGCGTACTATCGGTTGCCGGAAGACGACTATGAAGTTGTCGTTGCCGGCCCGGAAGCGCGACTGTATCACACGGTGCTGCACGAGATTCCGCCGAACGCGGACGTTCCGTGGGATATCACACAGGAGCGTCCGGGCTATCACCTGCAGGCAAAAATTGCATTTCGCGATCTGCGAGCTGATGACTACGCGGGCGCGTTTATTTCGGGTGGCCGGGCTCCGGAATATATTCGGTATGACAAGAACCTGCAGCGATGTATTCGCGAGATCGCTGAAGCGGGAAAACCGATCGCCTGTATCTGCCACGGGATCGAAATCCTGACCGCTGCAAATTGCATTCGGGGCAAACGAGTCACCACCGTCCCCAAATGTGCGATGGATGCAGAGCAGGGCGGGGCAACCTATGTCGATGAAGCCATGGTCATTGATGGCCAACTGGTCACAGGACGCGGCTACAATGAAAACACGATTGTGCTGCGTCAATTCATCCGTATGCTCAAAACTGCCGGGGTCTGATCTGCCATGCAGCTTTCTGTTTCCTGTCGCATTGCTGAAAGCTTCCATTCCAAGGAAGAAGCCAGTCTGACGCTGCCGCAACTCTGTGATCTGGCGGTCGCAGCGGGCTACGAAGCCATCTGTATGCGGGCATCACAGATCGGTATCCATTCTTCGGCCGATGCGGTGGCGAAGGCGCGCGACACGCTTCGCCAACGGAATCTTGGTGTCACCATGATCTCGGGCGATTTCGACATCGTCTATAACAACGATCGCGGGCCGGGTTGCCTGCGGAATATCACTCCCTATCTGAATCTGGCCGAGCTGCTTGATGCACCACTGATTCGTGTCTGCCTGAAGACAGAAAGCGATATCGCGGCCGCACGCCGCGCCGCAGACGAAGCTGCCGAACGCGGCAAGACACTGGTGCATCAATGTCATAATCAAAGTTTGTTTGAAACCGTTGATGAGATCGAACGGCGACTCAAACAGATTGACCGCGCCAATTTCGGCCTGATCTTTGAACCGGCGAATCTGGAAGAATGCCGCCAGAACTACGGCCCGGACACGATTGCCCGGCTCGCACCGTGGATTCGAAATGTCTATCTGCAGAACCAACGCCTGAACCCGAATGGTGGCGTCACGCTGGATACCTGGTCGCACGGACCGATCTCGTTCGACATCATCGGCATTCACGAGCCCGGTGGAATAGATTTTCCGCTGGTGTTCGACGGTCTGAAACGAGCGGGCTACGACGGCGTCATCACGGTGCATCAGTCGGCACCGGAAGACGGCACCAGCCCGACCATCGCCGCCGCGGAAACGGCCGAGTATCTGCGAAGGTTGTGTTAGGGCCGGGATGCTCACTTCGCCTCCGACCTCGCGCTTTTGAAGTAACGCAGTTCGTCAGGGCTGAACGGGAACGCTATGAAGGATTTTCTCGTGGAAAACGTTTGCGATTCAACCCGGAACGGGTTCTACAACACAGCCAGAGTCAATGCGCAGCAGCGCACCCCAGGCTCCTCTCGCCAGAATCCCAAACAACGTTGCCCATTCGAAGTTCAGGCCACCTAAAACAACAAACCGTCTACCCGCGGGTTGAGTTGTCGTACCCGGAGAATTCGGGCTTCAGGACGCGAATCTCAACGTCGTCCGCATGTGCTGGCCCCAGGGACAATCGCAGACCATCAACTTCGATCTCCTGCACGCGATAAGTTCGCTGCTCGTCACGCGCACGATTGGCACCCGACAATCCTCCACCGAACAGCGGAAATCGGCCCGAGCTGCGTTCATCTTTCGACGAAGCATCATCCTGTACGTCCTGGGTGAG
>JAGQQS010000043.1 GCA_020426105.1 Planctomycetaceae bacterium | reverse complement strand
GGTGGTCACTGCGGAAGAGCCGACGACTATCACTATCACATCCCTCCGATCCATCTGGAAAAGGTCGTTGGCAAAGGCAAGCCGCTGGCCTGGGCTCTGGATGGTTATCCAATCATGGGACTTCAGGAAAAAGGCAACCCCGATTTCGCGCCGCTCGATCAATGGAACGGCCACAAGGACAAAGACGGTAATTATCACTATCACTCGACGAAGACTTATCCGTATCTCAACGGCGGCTTCTACGGCGAAGTCGTCGAACGTGACGGTCAGGTGGATCCTCAGCCGCGAGCCGAACCGGTTCGCCCCGCCCTGCCTCCGATGCGAGACGCGAAGATCACAGATTTCGTCGAAACAAAACCGGGAAGTTACAAGCTGACCTACGACGTACGAGGTCGCAAGGGAACGGTCAGCTATTCGATTGTTGCCGGTGGTTCGGTGGCGTTTGAGTTCGTCAGCCCGGACGGTTCAACTACGAACGCAGAGTACTCGCCGAATCGTCGTGGCGGCGGACGACGTCCGGGGCCTCCCAATGATTCACCGCCACCTCGCGGCGAAGGCGGACCACCGCGAGATGGGAAAGGTGGAAAGAAGAGGGGTGGTGAATCGACGAGCTCGCAGAAGTCGCAGAAAAAGAATTCGAAGGATGATACGACCTTCACAATTACCAGCAGCTCGCTGGACAAGTCTGGAATGCTGTCCATCCAATGCACCTGCGACGGAGATCGTGAGTCGCCTGCTGTCGCGTGGAAGAATCTTCCCATGGGAACCAGATCGATCGCGATCAGTCTCTGGCACACCGCGCCGGATCAGGAAAAATCGTATTGGGTCGTCTACAACATCCCTGCCGTCGTGAGTGAGCTCAAGCAGCAGTCCAGGGGTGTGGGAACGCTTGGCATCAACGATCGCAAGCGAGCCGAATACGATCCAATGTGCTCAAAAGGCCCCGGCGTAAAGACCTATCACATCACCGTTTTCGCGCTGTCTGAGGACGTAAAACTGTCCGCCAACAACGCCAGCCGCGCCGAGCTGCTGAAGGCCGTAAAAGGCATCACGCTGGGCGAAACGACGCTGGATTTTGAGTACGAGCGAAAGTGAACGGGGTGAACGGACCTGTAACATGTGACCTGTGAAGCGCCGGAGGCCTGGTCTGATATACGTCTCTTTATTCTCGGTGTCCTTTGTAATTAAAGGTTTTCTGCTTCGATGCGACTGTTCATCCAACTGGCTGTGATCGGGCTCGTGCTTGTCAATGCCACGACACTTAGCGCTGCGCCGCCGAATATCGTCTTCATCCTCATCGATGATATGGGCTGGCGAGACGTTGGGTTTGCGGGCAACGCATTTGTCGAAACTCCCCATATCGATCACATCGCGCGCGAAGGGATTCAGTTCACTCAAGCCTACGCAAGTGCGCCGAATTGTGCGCCGACGCGGGCGTGTTTGATGTCAGGACAGTACACGCCTCGACATGGCGTTTATACGGTGATTGATCCGCGACACGATCCGGGGCAGCCGCATCACAAAGTGATTGCAGCGAAGAGCAACGAAGCACTCAGCGGCGATGTCGTGACGATCGCTGAAGTTCTGAAGCAGCGAGGTTACGCGACGGCCTGCTTTGGCATGTGGAATCTGGGACGAGGCCGATCGGGGCCATCCACGCCTACCGGCCAGGGCTTTGATATCTTCAGGGAACCGAAGCAGCTTGGCTTTGAGAAAGATGCCTACTTCGACAGCAATGGGCGTTATTGCAGTGACGTGTTGACTGACGAAAGTCTGCAATTCATGGAGGCAAATCGCGAAAAGCCGTTCTTTGTTTATCTCGCGACTCATGATGTCCACTCGCCACTCGACCCAAAGCCGGAGCTTGTCGAAAAGTATCGTCGCAAGGCGGCTCGGACTGGCGAGGATTCGGCAGCGATCAATCAGGCGGCGATGGTCGATGCGGTCGATGCAAACCTTGGTCGCGTCCTGGCAAAGATCGAGGAATTGAAACTCGACGACAACACGATGGTCGTCTTCACCAGCGACAACGGCGGCACTCCGCAATATGTCGCGCCGCTGAATGGCAGCAAGGGAGCTTTGTACGAAGGCGGCATTCGAGTCCCCGCCGCGATCTGGTGGAAGGGCATCAAACAACCGGGTCGTGTTTCCGACGAACCGATCCTGAGCATGGATTTTTATCCGACCCTCACGGAACTCGCCGGCGCGAAGCTGCCGCAGTCGCAACTGATCGACGGAGTCAGTCTGATGCCACTTCTTCGCGGCGAAAAATCCTTAGAGCGCGAAGCCGTCTTCTGGCACTTTCCCTGTTACATCGGTCGGGGCGAACCCAGCAGCGCAGTTCGGATGGGTGACTGGAAGCTGATTGAAAAATTCCAGGATGAATCGTTTGAACTCTACAACCTGCGCGATGATGTGGGTGAAAAGCACAACCTTGCGAAGCAGAATCCAGCGAAGCTCAGAGAACTGCAGAAGGTTCTGAGCGACTGGCAGGCAACGACGCTCGCGCCGCGACCAACGCAGGCAAACCCTGCATACGATCCGTCAACTCCCTTGAACAACCGGGGCGGAAGCGGAAAGAAGAAGGGCAACAAGCCGCAGGGGCAGGGTCGGAGAGATCAGGTTGACCGAAATAAGTAGACCAGACACGATCGACCTTCTTCTATGATCAATTCGTGTGCCTAATAATGTGTATCCGGTGGCAATGTTTAAACCGCCGCATGGACACGATTCATCCTCGCAGCGATCGCAAGCTATTCAGGGGGTATGATCGTGCGAAATAAACGGCGGGCTTACAGCCAATTGATGTCAGTACCCACACAACGGTCGCTTCGATCGCGCCAACTCACAATCAACGAACGCACCCTCCTGCAGCGACAACAAAGTTTAACCGGTGGTCGCCATCAGCCGCACTATCGGTAAATTTTTCGCCTACTTCGCCTCATCCACATTCGGCGCGAATCCCCGGCGCATCGTGTTTTCTGATATGTTGACAGGCACCAGAAACTGCAGCAGGTAATCCGGGCCGCCCGCTTTGCTGCCGATTCCCGACATACGATAGCCGCCGAACGGATGGCGCTGCACCAGGGCTCCGGTTATTTCGCGGTTCAGATACAGGTTGCCCACTTCGAATTCCCGGCGAGCACGACTCAGTGACGCCGGGCTCCGGCTGTAAACACCGCCGGTGAGCGCGTATTTTGTTCCGTTGGCAATCTGCAGTGCTTCATCAAAATTCTTTGCCCGGATCACCGCCAGGACCGGCCCGAAGATTTCGTTCTGAGCCAGCGGGGAAGTCGGATCGACGTCGACAAAAATGTGCGGCCCGACGTATGTCCCCTGCTGCTTCAGTGGACCGGCATCGACTGCCAGTTTCAGAATCCCGCCATGTTCCGGATCCACCTTCCGGATTGTCTCCAGAATGCGGTCACGTGCCTCTTCGTCAATCACCGGCCCACATTTCGTCGCAGGATCCTCAGCCGGGCCGACGGTCAGACATTTCGTCGCTTCAACCAGACGATCCACAAACTGCTCGTACACGGCATCCAGCACGATGACTCGTGAACATGCCGAGCATTTCTGGCCAGCGTACCCGAACGCGCTCCTGATGACGCCCACGACCGCTTCGTCCAGATCCGCGTCGTCGTCCACAATGATCGCGTTCTTGCCACCCATCTCCGCGATGACGCGACGTACATTCTGCTGACGCTTATCCGTGTCGGCCGCTGACCGATTGATTTCGAGGCCGACATCCTGAGAACCTGTGAAAGCGACCAGATCGACATCCGGATGACCTACCAGCGCTGGACCAATATCTTCGCCAATCCCTGGCAGGAAATTGACAACGCCATCCGGGACACTCGAATTCCGAATAATTTCCATTAACTTGGCGGCCACGACCGAAGACTGTTCGGCAGGCTTCATGATCACCGTGTTTCCGGAGACCATCGCCGCCACGGTCATGCCGGTCAGAATTGCCATCGGAAAATTCCACGGCGAAATTACAACACAGACACCACGTGGTCGATACGTGTAACTGTTTTCTTCACCTGCAAAATCGCACTGCTGCGGCACTGCCAAACGTCGCATCTGATGCGCGTAATACATACAGAAATCGATTGTCTCCGCGACATCGGCATCGGCTTCTGCCCACGGTTTACCTGTTTCGAACAGGATCCATGCGGCCAGTTCGAAGCGCCGCTCCCGCATTTCAGCCGCCATCAGTTCCACATACTCCGCCCGCGTCTCGACCGGCGTCGCTGCCCAGACAGGAAAGGCACGCAGCGCCGCATCAACGGCGTCGGCAGCCTGATCGACCGTGGCCGATGCCACTCGCCCAATGATTTCCGATGTTTTCGAAGGATTACGCGATACCAGCGTTGCGCGACTGTCACAGGATTTGCCGTCGATAATCAGAGGATACTCCGCCCCGAATTCGTCGCGCACAAATGCGATCGCTTCCAGCATCGCGGTGCGGTTGGCTTCCTGCGAGAAATCCGTGAGCGGCTCATTGGAGAATCCGGATTTCGGAAGGTCCTGAATCGGCGGTTCTGAAACAGCAAGGCTGGACGGTCTCATAAGTAGCTTCTCAACGGCAATATGCTCGGTAAAACTCTGGCGCAGAAATGAATCATTGGACGTGTTTTCCAGCAGACGTCGAACCAGATACGCCATACCGGGAATCAATTCGCCAAACGGCGTGTAAATTCGAACGCGATAGCCGCGTTCCAGAAACAACTGAGCCTGTTCATCACCCATGCCGTACAGCATCTGGATTTCGAAGGCACGCGCAGGAACCCGCAACTCTTCCGCCAGGGCCAGTCCATGCGCCAGACTGCGAAGGTTGTGACTGGCCAGGGCAGGGCGGAGCCATTCGTAGTTCTCCATCAGGATTCGGGTTAATCGCTCGTAGCAATCATCGGACTGCCATTTGCGGCGATACACCGGGACAGGCCAGCCACGATATTCGGCCACGATGGTCTCATAGTCCCAATACGCCCCTTTGACAAGACGTATCCAGATCGGCGTCCCACGTTTTTTCACCCAGTCGAGCATCCGCCGCAGATCGCCTTCGGCCGACTGCAGGTACGCCTGCACCACGATCCCGCAGTCAGCATAGTCGCGAAACTCGTCTTCCATCATGACGCGGCGAAAGATTTCGAATGTCAGTTCTCGATAGTCATTCTGCTCCATGTCAATGTGAACAAACGCCTGATGCTCCCGCGCTGCACGCAACACCGGCCGCAGGCGGGCTGAGACGCGACGGATCGTACCCTCGGCATCAATCGGAGCGAACTGGCTGTCCAGCGCTGACAGCTTAATGCTCACATTGACCCGCGGGATTCGGCGATCATGGTCCGAATCCAGCAGCAGATCGTCCGGCCATTCGTTGACCTGGTCCGACATACCTGTGATCAGATCGATATATGCCTGCTGATATCGATCCGCTTCCTGATCACTGATAATAGCTTCGCCAAGCAGGTCGAGCGTGAACGCGAATCGATTGCGACGCAATTTGCGGACGGAGGCCACGACTTCATCGACATTGCTGCCAGCAATGAATCGTCGCGCCATCCGCGCTGTGTTCGTGCGAGCATTAAATGCTAACGCCCGGCTCAGAATAGTATTGCTGGTCGACAGATCCAGGCCCACGCGAGCAGCCCACGGAAGCTTGCTGCGAACATCTTCAAAATATTCATCCAGATGCCGAGCGATGGCATGGTGATCCTTGAGCATCGGCAACACATCAACAAATCGGAACATCTGGACTTTGACGGCTTCGTCACCCATCGCCCACGACATCAGCCGGTCTTCCCACCAGCGGCCGTGAAAGATCGACGGCGCCCTGCGGTGCAGACGAGCGAAAAGCTCCCGACCTGTTTGCTGCGTGCGATCTTCCAGAGTTTCATCGTTCACCGCGGTCGCTCGAACAGAGACAGCCGGCGCGGCGATGTTTGTTGCAGGATCCGGTATCGACTTCTTCTTTCGACCCACTGGACCGGCCGCAGCTTCAGCCTTCTCGGGGGGAATTGCGATCGGACCTTCCACCGCCACTGCACCGAGCGTAGATTTCTGTGACGACGCACTTTCGCTCGGGGACGCCGGTTGAGCCGCAGATTTGGGTTTGGCTTTTGATTTTGCAGCCTTTTTGGCCATAACGTCTCGAATACCAGCTGACTTTGTCAGGTTTAAAGTCTTACTTAATCTTACTCAAAGTGATGCACGCGGGGTGCACATCCCGCGGAGAGCAAAAAACGCGAGCAGTTTATCAGCGCCGAGCCCGCAGGCTCCTTTGATTCAAGAGCTTCGCGCCCTTGTCAGGTTTCTCCAGGCACCGACACAGTCCGCGGATTCTACGACCTATCCGCTGCCGGGAAAGGACGGCGAGTACAATTCCCGCATTCTAATCTTGGATTGGCCTATTGGCCTCAGAAAAGGGGTCAGGAACCAATACCCTACTGACCTGTTACGGCTTAATTACGCTTAAATTACAAGGTTAAGCTGTAGTGGACGAGGCTACGAGTCCCTGTGTTTTATGGCACTGCAGGACTCGTTGCCTCGTCCACTACCCCAATTTTTACCTGTGTCAGACCACTACCGGTCATTTGTTTGTTGGTTCCTTTTCTGAGGCTTCGGTGTTGCCCAGTTCGGGGAATGCCTTTGTCATCCACTCCAGACGACGTTGGTCCCGGGGAAAGAAAGCTGATAATCTCCGCAACACAAGACCACATCACACAGGAGCCTGTTGGTTTGACTTTTGTACCTGAAATCCGGCGACAGGCACAGTTTTTTCTTTCACGATCGATATTGAATCATGCCGCGCGCCATCGAAACCATTCGAAACATTGGAATCATTGCCCATATTGACGCAGGGAAGACGACCACCACCGAGCGCATCCTCTATTACACCGGGGCTTCCCACCGCATGGGAAATGTGGACGACGGAACGACGGAAACGGATTTCGATCCGGAAGAAGCCCAGCGCGGCATTACGATCTATTCCGCGGCCGTGACCTGCCCATGGAAAGACTGCACCATCAACCTCATCGACACGCCCGGCCACGTAGATTTCACGGCAGAAGTCGAACGCAGCCTGCGAGTTCTTGACGGGGCCGTGGTCATCTTCAGCGCCGTGGAGGGCGTTGAAGCACAGAGCGAAACGGTATGGCGTCAGGCAACCAAATACCGCGTCCCCAGAATCTGCTTCATTAACAAAATGGACCGCATTGGCGCTGGATTTGATCGCGTTCTACAGCAGATTCGCGATCGGTTGAACTGCAAAACCCTGCCGCTTCAGATCCCGATCGGTGCCGGCCCCAACACCAATGCAGACGGATTCACCGGCGTCATCGATCTGCTGGCCATGAAAGCCATGTACTGGGACACGGAATCAAAAGGGAAGGAATTCCGCGTCGAAGAAATACCTGACAAGTACCAGGAAGACGCACTTTTGTGGCGGTCGGAACTGTTTGATGTGCTGTCCGAGATCGATGACGACGTAATGGCCGCCTGCATGGAAGGTGATGCGGTACCGCACGATATTATTATTTCCGCCATTCGAAAAGCGACGCTCAGCGGCACGTTGCATCCGGTTTTTTGCGGCGCATCACTCGACTACATCGGTGTTCAGCCACTTCTCGACGGTGTTCGCGATTTTCTGCCAAGCCCCCTCGACCGCCCACCCGTTGAAGGCACGATTCCGTCGGGCAAGCAGGAAGGACAGGCGGCGGTCCGCACTCCGAGCCTAAAAGAGCCGGTCTGCGCTCTGCTCTTTAAAGTCCAGGCAGAACCGCATGGCGACCTGTATTTCGCCCGCGTTTATTCAGGGGTCCTGACAGGAAATTCAAAACTTTTAAACCCGCGAACCGGTAAGAAGGAAATGGTCACCCAGCTGTGGCATATTCAGTCAGATTCACGAGAAAAAGTTGAGTCGGTCGAAACAGGAGATATCTGCGGAATCATTGGCCCCCGAGATTGTGCGAACGGCGATACCCTCTGTGACCCACAATCCCCGATT
>JAGQQS010000797.1 GCA_020426105.1 Planctomycetaceae bacterium | reverse complement strand
CCGGCTCAGGATCCTCGAAGGGCAGGGCTTTCAGGAACTCAACGAGGTCTGCCGTCTGTGTATCGGTCAGATTGCTGGTGTGTCCATGTTCGTCGTGTTGATTGAATGTGGTCAAAACGTCCAGGAGCGTCGCTGCCTTGCCGTGATGCAAATACGGGGCAGAACGGTAAACGCCAAGCAAAGTCGGCGTATCGTATTTGGGTTCCATCCGCTCTGAAGGATCATCCCTGCCCGTTCCGACATCGTGTCGCACGATGTCCGACGTCGCCCGCGGCTGTGAATCTGTCAGCATCGGACCGGAATGGCAGGTCGCACATTTCGTTTCGGCTGAGAAGAACAGTTGCTGGCCGCGGCGAGCCGCTTCGGTCAGGCCGTTTCTGGCAAAGGGACTCAGCGAATATTTATGTGAATTCGTGTAGGCTGCGAGGGCATCCAACGCCTTGCTTCTGCCGCTGAAGGGTTCACCCAGAGCCTCCGGAAGCGGTTTTTTGATGAACCCCTGCCCCTGCATCAGGAGTCCCTGAATCGTGTGCTCAAAATCCTGAACTTCGTCACGATCCGCTGACCAGTGCAGCGGATGAGTCCACGATAATCCGGCCAGTGGCTGTGTATTTCTGAGCCCTTCCGGTTGCTGCCATGTTCGTCCGTCGGCATCGCCGTCAGGATGACAGCTGGCACAGGAAATCCAGTTTCTGGCCGACATTGGCTGCAGAGCCGAGTAGAATAATTTCTTGCCCAGCAGCAGTTCTTCACCAAGTGGATTTTCGGACACGGCAGCTTGTGCGATGAATTCTCCGCCCGGAACAGACAGCGCAATGATTTCAAAGTCCAGCGCGTTGTAAATCAGTACTGCCGCACCATCGGGGGAAAAACGCACGCCGCGAGGATTATTGCCGAGCTTCACGCCTTTTTCGAATTCAAGTTCGACATAGTCGTCGGCCAAAATCCGACAAAGATACATATCGTTTGTGCCCGCGAAGACGACAGCCAGATGTTTTCCATCCGGCGAGATATCACAATCCCAGGGATTTGCGGTGACGCGCGCCCCGAGTAGGGAATCCATCGGAACGCGCATGCGAGTTCCGGCCTTTTCTCCTGTAAGTCGGGCCACCGAAACATAGGGGAAGATTGAACCATCGCCATGAGCTGCCGAGACTCGTGAACGAATGTGAGTAAAATAGGCTTTGTTATCTTCAGGCGAAAGCACGACCTGACGTGCGAGGTTGTCTGTTGAGGCGCTGTCCCAAGAGTGCTGCAGGGTTCCGTCAGCAGTTGATATCTTAAGAATCCGTGATGAGAGATACTCAGTCACAATCAAAAAACTGTCGTCGCGGCTAATCGACAGCCCGCGCGGAAAACGCACGCCTTCCCAGGTGGCCGAAATATTGCCCGTCGCGGCATCCAACTGAATCAACTGGCCCGGGAATTCCAGCGTTGCGTATAGTTTTGTCCCGTCCTGGCTGCTGACAATACCATAGGGTTCATCAAACACACGGATGCGATATTCGACAGAGCCGGTGTCAGTATCGAGCACAGCGATTTCATCATCCCCGTAGACGCAACATGCCAGTCTGTGGGTCGTTCCGATCCAGGCCACGCCTTCGGGGTGAGATCCCACAGCTATTTCGTGCTGCACTTTGAGTTCCGGCCAGCTGAGGATGGTCACCGTCCCGCTGTCGCGATTGGAACACGCAACCCGGCTGCCGTCACTGCTGAAGTTTAACAGCCCGGCGGACCGGGTCTGCGCCTGGATGGCGGAAAAAAATCCGGCCGTCAGAATCACGATTGTTGCCAGGGGCAGACGCATCCATGTGCTGTTCATAGTTCGTATTTCGGTTGAGTTTTCGGTTGAGTTGGTGCGGACCTGAGCCCGAGGGTGACCTGATTGCCTGAGGGTATGTGATTGAATGTGGAGACTGACCGCCGCCGCAACGCTTCGGTGTTGATGGATTGTCGCCTGCGGGCCACCGGTCTGCAAGAGCCACTTTGATTCACTGAGAATTGGAGGCATGGTCCAGGGCTAAACGGTCACGGAAAGGTTTTTCGTTGGCTGTTTCGCTATGCTAACAGACCTGAAGACAGGAGATAGAAGCCCATGCTGTTTGACACGCACACAAATCTGATGTGGTATCCCAAGCATTTATCGGACGAATTCGTCCAGTTCGCATGGGAAGCGAAACGGGCAAAAATGAGACTCTCGCAGGATGTTTACTTCGCCGGCAGCGACAGCCAGCAGGCGAATGCATTCGATTCCAGGCCTGAGCAGCTGCTGGCAGCGACGGCTGATGTGGACAAGGTCATCGTATTCGGGATCAAGGCCCCGTTTACCGGGATCAATTGTGATCAGGAGCTGATCGCCAGATTTGTCGCTGAGCACTCAGACAAGTTTATCGGCTGGTGCTCAGTCGATCCGAATGATGCGGACTGCATTGATCAGCTCGAGCATTACGTCAACAACCTCGGACTTCGCGGCTTAAAATGTTCGCCGATCTATCAGAACTGGAACCCTCAGGATCCGAAACATCTGCCACTGTTTCGCAAGGCTGAAGCCCTTGGGATCCCGGTTAATATTCACCAGGGCACATCATTCGTGCGGACTGGTCCGCTGAAGTATGCCAATCCCGTGCAGTTGGAGGACATCGCTGTCGCCTGTCCCGATTTGCGGATCGTCATTAGTCACATGGGGCACCCGTGGGAAGACGAATGCATTGTTCTGATCCGCAAGCATCCGAATCTCTACACGAACATCTCGGCATTGCATTATCGTCCGTTACGGCACTACCAGGCATTTATGTCGGCGATCGAATATGGCGTGGAGCACAAGCTGATTTTTGGCTCAGACTTTCCTTCCGCCACGGCCTCACAGGTGATTGCCGGACAGAGGAAAATCAACGACATCGTCAGCGGCACTTCATTTCCGAAGGTACCGGAAGATACGATCCATAATATTATCTATGAGAACTGGAAAGCGTTTTTGCCCGAGTATACATAACGTATTGCCGCGGGAACACAATTCACGTTTTGTGATGAAGGTCGGTTTCACGAAAATCAATGAAACCATGGCTTTCGGCGTGCCGGAGCCGGAACGTCTCTCAATTTTTTTTAATCGCCGTTCGTCACTCAGAGAGTGATGGCCATTTTTATGTCGCACGTTTTCATGAATACAGCTCCAAAGACTTCCAGTTGCGTACTGATAAAATTCTGCCTCACCTGTCTCGTGTGGCTATCGGGACTTGCCGTCAACGAATTGCCAGCGGCGGACTATGAATGGATCAATGTGACGATGAAGGCAGAATTTGCGCCGCGGGATGGCGCGGGTGCGTTGTCGTATGACGGCAAAATGTGGTTTATTGGGGGCTGGAATCCGAGCGCAGCTCAGCGTGAATTTTTCCCCAGAATCTGCAACAACGAAGTCTGGAATTCAGCCGATGGCGAAAAATGGTCGCTCGTGAAGCCGAATTCATTCCGCGATGCGACATTCGATCCCGCCCTGGACTGGGAGGGCCGTCATACGGCTGGCTATGTGGTATTTCGCAACAAAATGTGGATCATTGGCGGAGATGTGAACCAGAAACACTATCAGAACGATGTCTGGAATTCGTCAGACGGACAGCACTGGACGCTCGTCAATCGAGATGTGCCTCTGCCGTGGGCACCGCGTGCACTGCATTATACGGTCGTTCACGATGATCGCATCTGGGTGATCGGCGGCCAGACGATGCCTGGCTTTGCTCAGGACGACACCAGTGAAGTGTTCTATCGCGACATCTGGACGACCGAGGACGGAGTTCACTGGAGCGAAGTGAAGCCGCAGGAGCCATACTGGTCTGAACGCGGAATGATTGGCGGCAGCGCAGTGCTGGATGGCCGGATCTGGATTCTGGGTGGTGGCACATACGACACGCCGAAAACACCATTTCGCAGATATCATCACGATGTATGGAGTTCCGCCGACGGCATAAACTGGGAGCTGCATACGGACAGTGCGCCGTGGACACCGAGACAATACCATGATGTCGCGGTCTGGGATAAGAAGCTGTGGGTGCTGGAAGGTTACAACCAGGATGGCGGCAATCGCAACGATGTCTGGTATTCGCCGGACGGTGTTGAATGGCATGAAATTCGTAAGACGCCATGGAAACCGCGACATGCGGCCAGCGTGTATGTCCACGATGATGCCTTATGGATGGTTGCCGGGAATAACATGGAATCAGACGTCTGGAAACTAATTCGCAAACAGGAAAACATCTCGAAATGAAGATCACTCGAATTGAAGCAGTGCCTGTCAATGTTCCGCTCAGTACCAGCATGACGACTTCCCATGGTCTGCACTCTACCTCTCCATACGTCATTGTTCAGGTGCATACCGACGACGGTCTGGTCGGGTTGGGCGAAGCCACGGTAACGCCGCGATGGAGCGGCGAAACAAGTCACGGAGCGGTGGCTGTCATTCATGGATTGATCGCGCCTGTTCTCAAGGGCGAAGACCCGAGACGTATTAGCCACCTGCGGCGTCAAATTGACAGCGTTGTTCGACTTAACCCGTTCACCAAAGCGGGAGTGGAGATGGCGTTGTGGGACATTGCCGGCAAGGCGGCAGGTGTTCCCGTGTATCAATTGCTCGGCGGAAAATTTCGTGATGAGATGCCGATTCGCATGGTTGTGGGATCTATCGATATTCCACAGGCCGTCACACTGGCTCGAAAGTTTCTCGAAAGCGGCGTCAAGTGCCTCAAAGTGAAGGTGGGCCTGAATCCTGATCAGGACGTAGCGCGAGTCCGTGCGATTCGTGAACTTGCCGGGCCGGACATTCCTATCAGCGTGGATGCCAACTGCGGCTGGACAGTATTACAGGCACGTCAAACTCTGCAGCGCCTTCGCGAATTCAATATTCTGTTTGCTGAGCAGCCCATTGCGACGGCCGATCGATCTGAAATGGCTGCATTACGTCGCGCCACTGACGTTCCGATCATGGCCGATGAAAGCGCATTCACCAGCAGTGATATCTGGCACCTGACCATGGAACGCGCCGTGGATATCATCAGCGTGTATCCGGGGAAAAATGGCGGAATTCAGAGCACGGTCGAAGCCGTCTGTGCCGCGAAAGCCGCCGGAATTCCTTGTGCGATGGGCAGCAACCTTGAACTCGGGATCGGCACAGCCGCGATGCTGCATTTGGGAGCAGCGCTGCCCACGATTGCCAGCGAACTTTATCCCGGTGACTTCATCGGGCCGCTGTATCACGAAGCCGACCTGATCAAAACTCCCCTCACGCTGGGACCGGCCGCCGCACGGGTCCCGGAAGGTCCAGGCCTGGGCGTTGAGCTCGACACAGAACAACTCGAAAAATATCGCGATCGCAGTGGCGTTGCACAGTCCACCGGCAGCACAACCAGCGTGACCTTCGAAGGTTGAAACGCCATGATTCAGTTGTCTTCTCAGCCGGCGGTGGCGCGTCAGCCCACCGGTACATTGCGTTTCGATTTTTTAGGCGGGATGCATGGATCGCATGGTACCGAGACGCTGACGCATACTGCGCACCAGGCGGTGGTGGGGAGACGCGATGATTGATTTGACGCAAACCCGCGATGCATCGCCTGCCGTGCAGACGTGTCCAATTGATCCGGGTGTGAACTGGTGCAATCAAAACATCGCGATTGATGCCCCCCCGGACGATGATGTGGATCCTGCCCCCGAGGCTCAATGGTCTGCTCAGTCAAAGCGGACCGGGATATGCGGCGTCGTGTCTCCGCGGGTCGTTGCGTTGCCGTCGGGTATTTTCAGGATGTATTACACGCAGATATTGCCGCATCGGGATTTTCCGCAGGGGGCCAACGACTACGATCATGCGACGACGCGAATTCTGAGCGCAACATCGTCGGACGGCATATCATGGTTCCCGGAAGCAGGTATCCGACTGTCTCCCCGGGAAGGTGGTGCAGGCGAGTTTCGCGTGGTTTCATCTGAAGTTGTCCCGCGGGCTGACGGAGTGGCTGGTTTGCGGATGTATTATGAATGTTGCGACGGACCACAGTCGAAACAGAATTCGATTCGGAGTGCGGTGTCTGAGGACGGGCTGGTCTGGATTGTGGAAGCAGGAGTCCGTCTGGAATTCAGCGGGCAAAACCTGAGCGCACCGCGAATACTATTTCTTGAAGATGGACGCTGTCGCCTGTTTTGCAGTGAACGCGGTACCGGGATGATCAGTGCCGTATCAGTCGATGGAGGCGTGACGTTCCACCGGGAGGCTGGAATCCGCATTGCTCCGGACGCCACCTATGATCGGCTGACTGCCTTCGCACCTGAGATCCTGCGTCTCAGCACCGGGGGATATCGGATGTACTACGCCGGCTACAGTTCCCCTGCCAGAGCGGACATCCTCACCGCCACTTCGGATGACGGTCTGAACTGGCAAAAAGCGGCGGCACCGGTACTTTCCGGCAGGACAGGTATCCGGAACGCCGTCAAGTGCTCGGAAATGTGTGTGATCCGAGTCCCGTGGGAGACCGCCGTTCCGCCCAAATTCCGTATGCTTTATGAAGAGTGTGATGGCACCGCGGAAAACCAACGTGGTGTCTGGCGAATTGCGAGTGCGATTGGTTTGTAACTGTGCCGGATAGATCCACAAAACGCACCCTGCGTGGGCAATCAAGCAGGGCCTGCAACAAAACTATTGAACCAGCGTGTCGTCCAGATCATATTTTTTGATTCTGCGTTTCGGAGGTCGCGTGTCAGCATTCAATTTTCCGGCCAGGAGTTCCCGGCGTTGTTTGCGAATACTCTGGATCCGCAGGCCGAGTTCAATCGCCACGAAAATCACTGCCGCTGCCATCAGCCAGGGCAGCAGACTGAACTGTATCACGTCCAGCATGTTTGCCAGAAAAGCAAACATCGTGACAAGAATTAACCCGGTGAGCATCATGGTTCGAACGGCGATCGCTACTTTCGCCTGACGCATATCGTGTGAAAGCACTGCATTCTCGACGGACTGAATTGCAACTGCGCGAAACGAGTTCATGGACTCACGGACTGATTTCACATCGATCGGCGTCCGTGGTTTCTCGGGCAGAGGTACATGCTCCTTTTTCTCAGATGCCGCGGGAGCTGATGATTCGCGGGTTCCGTCCAATGACCCGCCATGAGCCGACATGTAGGATTCCAGAAATGATTTGACCGGCTTGCGTCCCGGCTCTGATGCGGTCCGTCGGTCTACTGTTAGATTCGGAGATTCGGCTTTACGGCGATCTACCAGAATCTCTTCGGCAGATCGGGCGTCCTTTGAGCGTTCCAGCAGTTGCGACAGGTACTGCTTGACTGAGTCCAGGTGTGAATCTTCATCGTTCGTTCCGTTCCCCGATGGATCAGGCTCAACCGCATGCGGTTTATCTTCAACTTCTTTTTCGGTCTTAACTGCTGCCGAAGACTGGCCAGTTTTGCTCTGTCGTATTGAAAACAATTCTGCTAATTCCGCACGCAGCGCCTCCTGATCATCCAGAGTTGCGGTGACGGATTCTTCTGGCGCGGGAGCACTATCGAGTTTCGATTCGTCAGCCATGTCCCAGACGGGCAGCGACTGTGTGATGCCTGTCAGCGAAAATCCTTGTTGTTCCTCATCAGTGTCCGGTTCTGCCTTAAATGCAGCATGTGCTTCAACATGCTGCAGGATCCGAGACAGTGACTCAATGGGGGGCGACGACGTTAGTGCGTGATGTGCATTCGGTTGTTGATCATCTGCGAGCGGAGCGTCTTCGGGCTGTTCGGATTTGTCACAAACGGCGACAAGCTCATCGGAATTGAGCGGGACCGAATTGAGC
>JAGQQS010000796.1 GCA_020426105.1 Planctomycetaceae bacterium | reverse complement strand
CCCGTCGCTCCGCCGACGGGATTGACGACACTTTCGCGCAACCCAGGCCCAGACACGAGACCGGAAGTCACGGACCAGTTGACGATTGGATTCAAAACACCGGACAGTGAACAGGACAACTGGTTGCTGCTGTGGCGATTCCGTGTCCCGGGGATTGTAGTTTCTTCCTCGGCTTTTCCGAAGAATCCGACCGTTCAGTAGAAGACCGATGCTGCTTCAGCAGGGATGCTCAAAGTATACTGCGCGAATTCTTTTCGTCGCGTTCGTCAGGATTTGCACGATCGATCGCGACTTTGTTCTCACCGATTCTGCGGATCTCCTTTAACATGTCAGCCACTCGAAGGCTTCCCGTTCGTTTTCCGAGTCCCGATCCCGACCTGCTGCCGCTTCCCGTAACGCATCAGGCCGTGGTGCTCGAAGAATATCGTGATGAAATGGACCACATGAACGTGATGTGGTACGCCTACCTGTTCGCAGAAGCGACTCGCCAGATGTTTATCGATCTGGGACTGACGGCCGAGTACTTCACATCGCACTCCGCTGGTTCATTTATGCTGGAGTGCCATACGAGGTATGTGGCTGAGGTGCGTGTGGGAGACAATCTTGCTGTTCGCACCCGGATTCTCGGCCGAACTGCAAAACGCGTGCATGCCATGCATTTTATGATTCGTACGGACGATAACCGACTTGCTGCAACGCTTGAGATTATTTGCACTCATGTTGACATGGCGACGCGGCGAACATCTCCGTTCCATGAAACGGTCGCGAACAGCATTGACGCTGTGCTCGCGGCACATTCAGGCCTGAACTGGCAGGCTCCGGTCTGCGGTGTGATGGAATCCTGAGCTTTGGTCGATCGAAATGTCCGTCATTGTTGTTCGTACAATCGGACCAATTCGGTTTCGAACTGACTGACGACAAATCGGCGACGGACTTTGAGCGTCGCCGTGAGTTCACCGCGATTCTGTGACAGCGGGCGGTTCAGCAGCAGGAAGCGGCGGACCCGCTCAGGCTGGCTGACATGCTGCATGACGGCGGCGACGCGCTTTTCGAAGTAAGCGTAAATATCAGCCGACCGGATCAAATCGTGTTCCACTTCCAGCGGCCAGCCCTGTCGCTGAATCTCCTCTTCCAGCATTGAAGCATTAGGAACGATGATGGCGCTGATGAATTGGCGTCCGTCTCCATACACAACGGCCTGATCGATGCAGGGATCACTGATCAACAGTCTTTCGATCTCCGTCGGGGCCACGTTTTTTCCGCCGGACGTTACAATGATGTCTTTTTTGCGATCCGTAATAAACAGATAACCGTCTTCGTCTATGTGTCCCACATCGCCCGTGTACAGCCACCCGTCAATGATAGTTTCACGGGTCGCTTCCGGATTCCGCCAGTAACCCCGCATGACATGCGGGCCACGTGTCAGAATCTCTCCATCCGGGGCGATCCGCACTTCGACGCCCGGCAGGGTGCGACCGACCGACCCCAGGCGATTTCCAAATTGGGAGTTGAAGGTGATGACCGGAGAAGATTCTGTGAGTCCATATCCCTGATACAACGGAATTTGACTCGCCATAAATCCCTCCGCAATGTGGCCGGGCAATGGTGCTCCACCGGATGAAAGATGGATCAGACGCGGTCCGAAGATCCGCCGCAGAGCTGCCGGCCTCTCTGCTTCAGCAAGAGTTTCCACGGCCGCCCAGACTTTTTCGTAGAAACGGGGCACAGCCGTCATCCATGTGGGATGCGTGGCAGCAAGGTCGTCAAACAGGGCCTCCACCGGGCCTCCCACACACAGCGTGCCCCACGTGGACATCGTGAGATAGATATCGACCGTCCGCGCGTAGATGTGGCTGTAAGGGAGCCAGCTGAGCAGAATATCGGAAGGCCCGTAGCTTCCTGCTTCTCCCGTGGCAAACGCATTGGACAGCAGGTTGTGGTGCGTCAGCATGACCCCCTTGGGATTCCCTGTCGTCCCGCTGGTGTAAATGATCGTGGCCAAATCTGAACCAGTGAGACCGGCTTCACGCTCGATCACCTTCTGCTGCCAGTCAATGACAGAGTTTGCCGAATGAATCAGCTGCTGCCATGAGTACCGGGCAAGCGGTCGACACCCCTGCATGTCTGTCGGCAGCGGGTCAAACGAAACGAGAAACTCAAGGTCCGGCAGTTGCTCCAGAACTTCGAAGACTTTTCGGGCCTGCTCTTCACCACTGACGATGATGCCTTTTGCCTGGGAATGGCTGACCTGATACGCCACCTGTTCCGGGACCAGAGGCGCATGCATCGTAACGCCGGCAGCTCCCGCCGACAAAATCGCCTGATCAGCGATAATCCATTCGGCCCGGTTTTCAGACAACAACGCGATTCTGTCGCCCGAGTTGACACCAAGCTCTAACAGGGCGGCCGCAGCGCGATCAGCCGCGTAACGCACGGCCGACCATGACAAGTCATGCCACAGGCCATCACGCTTATAGCGCAACGCACAGCGAGGTCCCAGGACACGGGCGGCAGACCGATGCATTTCACACAGCGTGGCTACTTTTTTCATCGCTGAATACCCAAAACCGGATCACAGAGTGCGCGGTGAAATCAACGTCGTCTATTATCCGTCGATTCGCTCAAAGATGGTAGCGACTCCCTGCCCCTGACCCACGCACATCGTTGCCAGCCCGTATTTGCTGCCTTCGACCTGCATCCGATGCAGCAGAGTCACAGAGATGCGACAACCACTCGCGCCCAGCGGATGCCCAAGGGCTACGGCTCCGCCTCGAGTATTCACGCGTTTGGTATCGATGCCAAGGACCTTCAGAACAGACAAAGCCTGTGCGGCAAAGGCTTCATTGAGTTCGATGGAGCCGATGTCGTCGAGCTTCAATCCTGCACGGCGAAGCGCTTTGTGGACGGCCGGAACCGGACCAATTCCCATTTCACACGGTTCGACGCCGGCGACCGCAACGGATACAACACGCGCCATTGGCTTCAGTCCCAGTTCGGCGGCCTTCGTGTCGGACATGATCAGCACCGCAGAAGCGCCGACGCTGAGTGGCGAGCTGTTGCCGGCGGTGACGGAACCTCCCTGAGGATTGAAGACGGGGGGCAGACCGGCCAGCGATTCAGGACTGCAGTCTTCGCGGACACACTGATCCCGAGTCAGCTGCACACGCCGACCATTGTCATCGCGTCCCCAGGTGGGAATGACTTCATCGTCAAAGGCCCCGGTTGCAATTGCCTTCTGAGCGAGTTCGTGACTGCGGCAGGCGAATTCGTCCTGGGCGGCCCGGCTGATTTGATGCTTGACGGCAAGATACTCGGCTGTCAGCCCCATATTCATGATCGCTTCGCTGTTTCTGACAAACAGCCGCGGTGACGGGTTATAGTCCTTGTCCATCGGAATGTGGTGCATGTGCTCCACCCCTCCGGCGATCTGAACATCTTCGAAGCCGGCGGCAATGTTCATGACGCAGTCGTTGATTGCCTGCAGGCTTGATGCGCACAGACGATTGACCGTCACACCACCCACTTCGACGGGAAGTTCGGCAATCAATGCTGCGTTGCGGGCGATATCGAAGCCCTGCTCTCCCTGCTGCTGGACACAACCCCAGCGGACGTCGCCGATCAGGAGGGGGTCGATTCCGGAATCGTCAACCAGTCGCCGCATCAGGTCAGCCGACAAATCGTCTGCACGTCGATCCCGAAACATGCCCTTATCCGGCGATGCTTTGCCAATCGGCGTGCGAATTGCATGCGTGATCACTGCACTTGTCATACGTTACGTTTCCAGTCTTGTGGTTCTCTTGATTCACCAATAATGCAGAGATGCCGCCCGGTGATATGTTCGGGCCGGGACCGGGAGCTATCGACTGCGGGGAAAGAATGATTTTCCCGCAGTCGCCATTTGAGTCAGCATCGCAGGTGGCTTAAATCGCAATCCGAGCGTTTCGTATTTCGCCGCCCGTTCGACAATCGTCGCTGCACCCACATTGTCACTCCAACCCAGCAATCCGCCTCGGTGCGGTGGAAAGCCAGTTCCCAAAATCATCGCCATGTCCACATGCGCCGGGTCATTGACAATCCCTTCTTCCAAAGCCCGAATCGCCTCAAGCAGCATTGTCAGAAACAGACGATCGGTGATTTCTTCTTCCGTAAACGGCCTCACGCTGGTCTGCAGCTTTTTCAGAATGGGGTCAAAATCAGGGTCCGGTGCCGGTTTGCCTTTTGGCCCGACGTAACGCCGGAACCCACTTCCGGTCTTTTTGCCGAGGCGTCCGGAATTAACAAGTTCCCTCAGCATCTGGCTGGGGACTGCCCGGTCGGAATAGGCTGCGACGAGCACTTCGCCCGCGAAGCAGGAAACATCGATTCCTACCATGTCATGCAGAGCGATCGGACCGACGGGCATTCCAAATCGAGTTGCCGCCTTGTCGATCAAATCCATCGGCGCTCCCTCGGTAAGCATCAGGACCGCTTCCGCCATGTAAGGCATCAGCAATCGATTTACCAGAAAGCCGGGACAGTCCTTAATCACAATAGGAGTCTTGCCAATCCGCTTTGCAAGGGCGACGGTCGTCGCGACAGTTTCATCGCTGGTTTTTTCGCCGCGAATCACTTCGACCAGCGCCATGCGATCCACAGGAGAGAAAAAGTGCATGCCCACGAACCGATCTGCTGCCGGGGCCGCTTTCGCCATACGGGTGATCGAAATCGTTGATGTGTTACTCGCCAGAATTGCATCCGGCCGCATGACTTGAGCCAGCTGGCCATAGATCTTTGTCTTGAGCTCTTCGTTTTCCGGAACCGCTTCGATGATTACGTCGCTGTCGGAAAAAATCTGGTGCGACGTTGATGTGCTTAGCAACGCCATCATGCTCACAAGTTCTTCAGTCGTGGCGCGTCCAATGGCAATTCGCCCTTCCACAACTTTTGCGGCCGCTTTGAGTCCGGCAGCGATTCGCCCTGCATCCGTATCTACCATCGCGGCCGGGATCCCGCGGCGCGCATGGGCCGTCGCGATGCCCGCGCCCATCAGACCGGCACCAAGGACGCCAACACGGGCCACCTCTCGAGGCGGGTGCGCCCGCAGATCGATTCCGGGATCACGATCCACTGTATTCCCTTTGAAGAATACACTGATGAGATTCGCCGCGGTTGAAGATTGCATGATTTCACGGGAAATCTGCTGTTCGACTTTCAAGCCGTCTGACAACGGCAGATTGATCCCGTCACGAATTGCCCTGAGGGCCATCAACGGAGCCGGGTACTGGCTCCCCGTCTTGCTGCGTACAAAACCTTCAGCAATCGAAAATGTAAATGCCACCTGATCGGCGCTCATCCCCAGCGGTTGCTGGCGCCGCTCCCGCGCCTGTTTCCACGTGGTGTCATTTTGAGCCGATTCAATCAGTCGTCGCGCTTCAGAGATCAGCTGCGCGGTCGGGACGATATCAAAGACCAGCCCCTGCGCGACGGCATCAGCGCCGCTCACCGTCGCGCCGGTCGTGATCATGCTGATCGCATGATGGACGCCAATCAGGCGCGGTAACCGCTGAGTTCCTCCCCACCCGGGAATGATGCCGATCTTGACTTCCGGCAATGCGATCCCCGCCTTCCCGTTGTCAGACAGCAGCCGCTGATCCATGGCGAGTACGAGTTCGGTACCGCCTCCCATGCAATGGCCATCAATGACGGCCACGGTAAAGAATGGCAGTCGACTGATCCGGTCGAACAGGTGATGTCCGCGTTGCACACCCTCTGCAATCTGCTCAGCAGTGGCCGACGACAATGCAGACAGCTCACCCAGATCAGCACCGGCGATGAATTGACCGGGCTTGCCACTCTGAAGTATCAGCCCCCGAATATCCGTGCGGTTTTCGAGGTCACTGACGATTTGTGAGAGCTCCACGAAGACCGGCGCCGAAAGCGTATTGACTTTCTGGGCGGGGTTGTCAAACGTCAGGAGCGCGATACCGTCGTCCGTGATCTCAAGTTTAAAAGCGCTTGCCATACTCTCATTGTTCCTGCAACCAAAGGCCGGGAGATGCGGCGACAATCGCCGCACACCCAAAGTTTCCTGATCATTGTTCATACGGCATCAGGATTTCGTCGGCATCGACTCCCGCCAATGCCGAAAATCCTCCGTCTGCAACTGTCTTTCCCAGGCTGGTGACATTGCGGAAATAGTTTCCGGTGGGTTTCTCACCCGTGATCTCGCGACGAAGATCACAACACAGAACATCCGCCGCCGCATGCAGCACTTTGTCCGACTGCTGGCCTGCCCACATTGCAGAAACCAGCATCACCACAAGTGACTGAACCCGCTTCGATTCCGCGGCCACTGCACACTGACGGTCAGCCAGCTTCAACTGATACTTCTGCATGAGTGCGTCAATACCTGAACGAGACCGCTGCAGCCCGACGGCGGCGAACTCTGCATGGTTGGAAAGTTGTCCCTTCAATGTGGGCAGTGATGGACGCGAAGCTCCGCCAAACAACTGACCAGCCCGCCATTTGGCGTATGGTACTACCGCGTTCCTCAATTTCCACACATGAGCGGGGTTAAGTAAATTCGGTTGCTTGATTCCCGCTTTGTACAGCGCCTTGCCGATCGGTTCGTAGTAATTCTTCCCGTGATCTTTCACCAGAGACTTGAAGAATCCCATTCCGAGAATCTCACCTTCGCCCTCATAGATGCAGGGGGCCAGGTATTCATGGACGTTGTCGCCAAACAGATGGCCGTGCAGGAAGGCCCGGCCACCGTGCGTCTTCATCAGCAACTCAATCGCTGCTTCCTTTTGAGATTCGCTGCCAAAGACCTTGGCGATGATGCACTCCAGTTCCCCGCGGAAGCCGGCGTCGAGCAGGCTGCCGCACCACTCGGTCAGTGCGTCGCAACCGACGATCAATGCCGCCAGACGTCCGATACGACGTTGAATCAGTTCCCGCGTGTCAATCGCGGCGCCATAGGTGCGCCGATATCTGGCCCACGGCAGCATGCTCGCGAGCATCACACGCATGGAGCCTGCAGCGCCCGCACACAACGCAACACGCCCGTGATTGAGACCATGATAAGCAATCGCAAGTCCGTCACCCTTTTCGGGGATCAGGAGATTTGCTTTCGGCACGCGAAAGTCCCTGAACTTCATCCCGTGGTTGTAACATTGCTTCAGAGCATACAACTTGTACTGCACAATCTGGAAATGCTCGTTTTCTTTCTCGGGCAGATCCGCGATGAGCACTGCAGGTTTGTCGTCGATACGGCAGACCAAACCCACCGTTCGACCACATCCGGCATTGGTGATAAACAGCTTTTCGCCGTTCACAACGTAATCGTCTCCGTCGAGTACAGCGACTGTCCTGAGGGCCGTCAGATCAGAACCGGCACCGGGTTCAGTCAATGCAAATGCCGAAAGCCGCTCCCCACTCGCCAACGTCGGCAGGAACGCCGCTTTCTGTTCGCGTGTTCCAAAAGTTCGCAGCGGATCAACAGCACCAATGCACCCGTGCACGGAGGCCATCCCGGCTACCGTAGCATCGACGGTGGCCATCTCGGTCAAAAATCGGGAGAACGGTGCAAATTTTGATCCTGCGCCGCCGTATTCCACATCCACCAGAAGTCGCCAGTAGCCAGCGCGTGATAACTCCGCCAGCGATTCGTCGGAAACTTTGCCTTCACTGTTCAGGAGTGTGCCCGCTTTTTTTCGCCTGCGAACAACTTCCAGACTCGCATCCATCACCTTGCGAACTTCAGAGCCCGGGGAAACTCGTTGAGTGGAGAAAAGTTCAGCAGGGAATTTGTCGTCCCAGACCGCGCGGTGGACTGGCCCGCCGGAAGTTCGCTGTGCCGCCAGATACATAGCTTCAACCTGGTCTTCTGCACGGTCTACAGCGCCTGTTGTACGAGCTTCCTCATCGCTTTTTCCGCCCAGCTTCAATGCAGTTTCGACGAATGTCGGTTCATCAGTTTCGACCGTTGCCATGTGTTTATCCTCGAATAAGATCAGCGGCACTGTCATTCAGGAGGAATGACAACAGGCCGCCTGCCATTCACGATGTGCCTGAACGACCGGTTGGACGGTAGCAGGTGAGCTTCAGAATCTCAAGTAAGAACAGGGACAAAAGCGTTCGGCACGACGTATTGATAGACAGGGATCGACGACAGGAGTTGTCTCAATTTTTGGCGGTTCGCATGAATGCCGCCGGGCAACACGGTTGAGGACCTGTCCTCGAGGTCTCAGCAGCGTCACACAGCAATGGATGGCTTTTCGCGGAAGCATGCATAAATTCACCTCGTCCTATGCCGGGGGTAGGCGGGGGCGACGGAATTTTCCTGAGGCGACACTGGCCTTCTTTCCTGCTTGTAATTCCCGCGGCCGCAGAAGTCACGGCGGGTTCTCTTGATGAACACGTGTGACAAAAGTAGCCAT
>JAGQQS010000042.1 GCA_020426105.1 Planctomycetaceae bacterium | reverse complement strand
CCCGCGCGAATCGGATTGAGATCCACATAGGCCATGCACGCCGTAATCGCCGTTTCATCAAGGAGCGGTTGCGCCTTGTAGCGCGCTTCCCAAAAATGGCCTGAAACTTTTTCTTCCCGATTTCCGCGTTTAGCGATGGGTTCAGACAGGCACTTCATAATCGCTTGTCAAGTGCCCGGTACCGGGGAATTGTGCCTTATCCGGGGGTAATTTTTCCTGCAAGCATCTCTTCCGCCAGCCGATGATAAAAAACAAAAAGCCGGCGTGGCGGTGGGGCTGCAGCAGGATCTGAAATCCGGAATTTGAAATTTGAAATGACGTACCATGCGCAGATGCTGACACAGTCTGGCCAGCGTTCTAAATAAGGGACAGTGCCGTAAATGTGTGCGAGTTTACAAAGTCGGTCAAGGCGGGAGAGTTCGGGAAGTAGAACAACCAATGGTTCTCGGCGCGGTTGCGGCGATACGCAGGATTCGTCATCTTTCCCGAGGAACTGCCATCGGTGTCAGTTCTCCTCGGGCAATGGGCAGCATTCCGGCCAGCAGTCCCCGAATAACTTTTGTCATGTGGGGAATATTTAGTTTCTCTACCTCGTCAGTCGGCTGATGGTAGTCGTTGTGCAGTGAGCCCGCTGAAAAACTGTGTGCAATCACTCCTTTGGTGACAAAGGATGCGTTGTCGCTGCGTGTGTACAGCATTTCGCTGAATTTATTGTGCTCGAAAATCAACACGCCCACTCGGTTAGCTCCGGCCGCCATTTGAGGCCCCAGACTGGAATGTGACCATCCCGTGCCCCACGCTTTGCCCTCCGCATCTACTTCCGGTCGGCCGATCATTTCGAGGTTGATGTTGCACACAATCGATTCGAGTTCCCACAAGGGATTTTCCACAAAGTATTTTGACCCCAGCAGTCCTTTCTCTTCCCCCCAGAATGTCATAAAAACGATCGACCGTTTCGGACGCTGTTTTAACGCGGCACACGCGTCGGCCAGAAACAGGACTCCCGTGACGCCGGAGGCGTTGTCATCGGCTCCGTTGTTGACTCTGTCGGCACCGCCAGCAGCCGGGCCGATATGATCCAGATGGGCTGATACCAGAACGGCCTGCTTTGAAAGGTCCGCATCGCTGCCTCGCAACACGCCAACGACGTTGTGAACCAGCGTCGCTTTCTGCACGTTCGCCGGGATCTCCAGAGATACCTCGCCATCAAGCGGCTGAATTTTTGGCACGAGCAGAATTGCACATCGAGGTTCGAATGGCGGCGGAATCGTCACGGGATTTTGACTCAGAGACATCGCAACTTCGAACAGCACACTTTCCGGTGCGACGCGTACCAAAACGACCTTCGCTCCCTGGCGAACAAGCGCTGCGGTTTGACGCAGATAAGTGATCAGCGCTGTGCCCGGATTATCAACGGCCTGCGGCGGCAGCAGTAGTTCATCGATGACGACGATCGACGTTTCCGCATCAACGCCAGTTGAATTGCCGATGGCCGCACTGTTGTGAACGATTCCAGTGATCCCAATTGTGTCCTTCGTTCCGATCAGCACCGTTACAGGTACGACATCCGCGGCGCCGATCCTCAAAGAGGCTGTCGACTTCGGTGCCAGCGTCTGATTCAATTCGGCTGGCTGAAGAAATGCAGCATCAGGACACAGGCCTTCGAGGCCAGCGGCCCGAAAGCGTTCGGTCACATAACCGGAGGCGGCCTCCAGCTCTTTAGACGGCGTATCGCGACCATTCATCGCATCCGACGCAAGATATGACACCGTTTCAAGGATGTGGTCCTCATGAATTGATTGCACCACGTTCAACTCGTCGTCCGTGAGCGGCTGGATTTTAAATTCTTCACCGACCGCCAATGGCAGATTCAGCAGAATCGTGAAGATGCCAATGCAATACCCGTAACGCATCTTTTGTTCCTCAGGTCGATCGTCTCTTGTTTGCGCGAAGTGTCCGATGAAGGCTGCTGTGCTCAGTCAAAATAAAAATTGGGGGTAGTGGACGAGGCGACGAGTCCCGTTCAGCGCTGTAACTGCAACGCTGTGCAGCGTTTTGACAAGCAAAAAAACAGTAAA
>JAGQQS010000041.1:10422-14740 GCA_020426105.1 Planctomycetaceae bacterium | reverse complement strand
GTCGTCAGCGACTGGGAAATACCGCTCGCGTCCTGCAGATTGTTGATGGGGATGTCAAGGGCATGGTAGATGGTCGCTGCCAACTCTTCAGGACGAACCGGGTTGTGCGTCGGATACTCACCATATTTATTGGACTTACCATACACGCTTCCGCCCTTGATGCCTGCGCCGGCGATGATCGACGAGAAGCATTGAGGCCAGTGTTGACGTCCGGGCGGATCCTGTTTCATTAGGTACGGTGTGCGACCGAATTCGCCAGTTACAACGACAAGTGTGTTGTCCAACATGCCGCGTTCCACGAGATCAGTAAACAGCCCGGACAACGCCTGATCCAGACGCGGCAGACAGAAACCCATTCCGTAGGAACCATTGCCGAAGGCATTGCCCATGCCCATGTTGCCGCCATGCATGTCCCAACTGCTGCTCGGCGGGCCCTGCTTGTCATGCTCCGCCTGTCCTGTCCAGCCGTTGACCGTGACGAAGCGGACTCCGGATTCCACCATGCGTCGGGCGAGCAGCAGGTTCTGCCCCAACGGATGCATTCCGTAGCGTTCACGAACTTCGACAGGTTCGCGGTGCAAATCAAACGCCTGTCGACCTTCGGGGCGGGTGAGGCCATCGTAAGTCTTCTCACGCATGTCGGACCAGTCTCTGACGTGCTTGTCCCGATCGAACCTGTTGGATTCGATACTGCGCAGAAGAATCTTGCGTTCATCGAATCGAGCTTCGTCGTAGGTGTTGTAAATCTGCGGCGGCTTAAAGTCCGCCATGGCGGGGTGATTGTCTGCAGCGCCGACGAACATGGGTGCATATGCTGAACCGAGATATCCGCCGATACCAATGTTCGGCGCGCAGAAGACGGGTGGCCCGACGCATTTGATAAGCCACGCATTGGACACAAAATTTCTGGTGCTCGGTTTGTGTTTGGCAACCAGCGAGCCCAGGTAAGGTTGCGTGTTGGGCGATCCCTCCTGAACGCGTTCTGCGGATTGTCCGCTGAGCAGGTTATGCATCGCATCGAAGTGATTGCTGATGGCTCCCGGATGCGACATAGAATTAATCAGCGTGAAGTGGTCTGTCAGCTTTGCCAGCCCGGTGTGCATCTCATTCAGCAGCATGCCCGGAACTTTGGTGGCGATCGGCTCGTACGGACCGCGATATTCCAGTGGTGCCTCGGGTTTCATATCCCATGTATCAACATGACTTGGTCCGCCACACAACAGGACAAAGATGCAGGACTTTTCAGACGCGACAGCTTTGCCTGAGACGTCGATTGCGTCGCTGCCCAGCACTGCTCCCGGCATGCCGAGACTCAAAGTACCAAGGCCACTGGCGATGAGAGCTTGTCGTCGATTCACCCGGAAATCGTTCATGCTCAATACTCCGATGCGTCGAGTAGTCCTGTCCAGTTCAGTTCAGTCTGCGCAGTATCGCAGAAACTGACACTTTGACGAACGAAAAAGCAATCCGATTCCGGTGTCCTGTAGAAAAACAGCCCGTGGCGCCGGAGTCCGAATTCTCTTCCATGCGATGTCATGTGCTGCCGGTCTTCGCTGTGATGTTTTCTGATGATGCAGGACTGACACATGCGAAGACAGCAGCCACCGCTCACCGAGTGATGAATGGCGATTGAACATTGTCGGGAGTGCTGGGTCCGTTACGCCGCCGATGATGGGCCGATCGACTTGTGTCGCGGTTATTTACGCCGTCACCGGAACAGAGAAGACTGTGCACGGGGCACTGCATGAAAGCCCGGAAACCGTGTACTTGCTTTCGTTCTATTCTGATTCCGCCAGCAGCTGTTCGACGACGTTTTCGATTGTCCGGTCGGCCGTGGCGCCTTTCCAGTTCAGCTCACCCTGCCACCAGTGACGCAGGTAGCCGTTTTTGTCCACGACGTAGACGGTCGGCCACATCGTGTTGCCCCAGGCGGCCCAGTTCTTCGAGTCGAGATCCACCAGAATGGGAAACTCCAGCTTGCGTTCTGCCGCTGCCGTCCTGACTGCGGCCGGGTCACGCTCCTGCGAGGTTTCCGGTGTCTGAATGCCGATCACGACGACGCCTTTCTCGCGCAACTTATTGTGCCACCGCCGATAGATCTCGAAATTGGCGTGACAGTTGTGACACTGGAATGCGTAAAAATGGACCAGCACAACTTTTCCGCGAAGTTCCTTCAGCGTCAGCGGCTTCGAGTTAATCCAGACTTTTGCAGGGACGAATTCCGGTGCCATGGGATAGATGCGTTTCAGGCGGCTGAGGTCAAATGGTTCGCCAAGCAACCGGGCCAGTTGTTTTTGTTGTTCCGTCTTTAGAATCTCTCTGACGGCATCGTTTTCTGCCTTTGCCGCTGCGGACGCCTTTGTCTGCAGGTCATCACTGGGCTTTCCGCGATGCAATGCCTGCTGCAGCGCAGCATGCGCGGCGACGGTAGCGCGGGCCAGTTCCGCGAATTGCTGTTGCTGTGATGGTTCAAGCGTCAGTTTTTGGGCCAGGTCTTCACGCAACAGCATCCGGACACTTTGCGCCTGCAACTCAATCTGTCCAAGTCGTTCTCGCTGTTCGCTGCTTGTGTGTTCCGCCAGCCACTGATGAACTTTCTGATCGAGCGCATCAAGGACGGGAAGTTGTTGATCAGGTGGGAGAATTCGAGCCTGAAACCATGGCCCATCGATCTCTTCGAACAAGGACTCAAGTTTTCCAACCTGCTCGTTGCCGAATTTTAGTTCCTGATGAATCTCCGGCGTATGCAGCAATGGCAACATCTGCCGCGGCACGAGCGTGCGGAATTCCCTGGAAACGGATTCCGCCCGGGCGTTGTTCGCGGTCGCGAATACAACTGAAATCAGCACGATGTACAGAATTCGAAATGACATCTCCCAAACTCCTGTCATTGCTTGTATGGTCCAGTACTTTTGTTGACATCACCTTCCCATGTAATCCACGCGGCACGCAAAGCAGCAATCACCTTCCCTGTACGATTAGCTCCGGTTTCTCTGACTTTGCGTTCTTGTGAATTCGGTCTTCGGCTGATGTCATGATCATCCGGGCTTCCCGAATGCTTTGAGGGCTGAAATAGGATTCAACCGCCAGAATCCCCCGAGTGCTCTTTTCGGCCAGCTTCTGCCAATCCATATTGTCAGTGCGATTCCAGATTGCGGCCTGAGCCGAATGCAGGTTAATTGTTCCAGACCCAACCATACGAATCAACTCGCTCAAAACTTTGTCCTGCGTGTATTCTTCAACCGGCACCAATTTGTAATCCAGCCTTGGCGAAGGGTCAGGTTTTCCATGATTCAAACACGCCGACAGATAAGGAACTCGGACTGTGCGTTCAGGAGGAATCGAAAAGAAGCCTCCGCCTTGCTGACTTCCACCGCCACCAGGTCCTCCACCGAGACCGCCCCCACCGCCAAATCCTCCTCCTGCATTCTGGTTCTGGCCACCTCCTTGCTGTCCTCCGCCTCCGCCCAGACCTCCACCACCTCCAGGTACTCCTCCGAATTGTTTCAGCACTTGCACCGCCACAAACGCTTCGGGGAGTTCCACGGTAACGGACTCTTCAATCGTATTGGTCACCAGGATGAATCCTCCACTCGATCCCTGTGGAACAAATTTTGTAGTAATCGTCCCATCCTTGATCGCTTCAAAGAACTTTACCTTTGTAGCAGCAGGATCAAATGTTGGCCTGGTAATCACGGGCTTTCGCGATTCATGGCGTTTTGACTCCGCCTGGGCGTTGAAGCCAGCAAGACAGAGAATCGTCGCGAGAAAAGTTGAACCAATGGCGAATGTCCGGGATACAAGTGCGGGCGCGAAGCGAATCATGACTTTTCCTTGTGGTGGTCTGCCAACGTTCAAAGTCGGCGTTGAGTTGTTGATGTCAGGCCGCCTTCCAGGCCGTCGTGATCAGCCAATTTCGACCGGCTAAAAGTCTGATGTGTCCCCGAAATAAACTGTGGCAGAGCGGGCTGCTGACTTCGGGATTTTTGATGGAATGGACATGTTCACATTCGATCCCTGAGCTTGTCTGTGAGATGGCTCACATTCGACTCAGAATTCACAATACTCAGGACGCTGGTCGAAAAGAATTATTAATGCGAACAGGTGTTGGCAGGAATCGCATTGAAATTGCGATCATACTTGCCGCAAAACACGAATTGAGCCATGTGCGGCCAGCGTCGCTGTTGTAACATGGAAAGTCGTGAAGGTTGCAGGCAGTCACAAGAGTTGCTCCTGTTGCCGGTCAGCCTTTCATCTGAATCGGTCGCTGTTCTCCATTCCGACTGATTGTCGGCAACACAAGTCAGATTCCACCGGT
>JAGQQS010000041.1:0-10369 GCA_020426105.1 Planctomycetaceae bacterium | reverse complement strand
CTCCTGTCATTGGTTGTATTGTTCAGCACTTTTGTTGACATCGCCTTCCCATGTGTTCCATGCGGCACGCAAATCAGTCACAAGTTCCGGATGCTCCTTTGCCTGATCGTGCCGTTCACAGAGATCGTCATCGAGATGATACAGTTCAGTGATATTCTTGTTTCGATAGAGCTTCCACGGGCCGCGTCGAACGGCCGATTGTTCGCCTGCACGCCAGAAAAGCGTGCGATCAGGCAGTGACTTTCCCGCCAGCAACAAGGGGGCAAGATCGATTCCGTCTGTCGTTATTTCTTCAGGACTGATTCCTGTTAACCGTGCGATTGTAGGCAGCAAATCGACGGAATGAGCGGTTTGTGCCGTCACACCCGGAGTAATTTTTCCTGGCCACGCGATGGCCATCGGCACACGATGGCCGCCTTCGTAAAGGTCTGTTTTCTGGCCGCGGAGCACGCCGTTACTCGAAATGTTTTTGAAGTGAGGACCGTAGGTCAGATAGCCGCCGTTGTCAGACGTGAATATCACCAGCGTCCTGTCTGTGAGGTTCCGCTTCTGCAGCTCCGCAATGATCGCCCCCACACTTTTGTCGAGCGACTCGACCATCGCTTTGATGTGCGGAGCGACATTGCCGGGATCCGGAATCACGCCCCACTTATCGGCTTCATAGTCTTTGCCTTTCGTGCGATGGGGCGGATCGTGCGGTCCCTGCCACGGAAAATGAATGGCCAGGTGCGGAACGTACAGAAAGAAAGGTTGCTTCTGGTGTGCGGCAATAAATTCGATGCTGTACCGTGTGAGCAAATCTGTTGTATAGCCCTCAGCCATTTCGATCTCATTATTGTGCCACCAGTCTTCGTTCCCTGAACGATCAATGTGTGAATGAAAATCGCCATCTCCGGAACTCAGGCCTCGAAACATGTCAAAGCCATAGCTCGTTGGCAACCACGGTGGCTGATAACCTAGATGCCATTTCCCAAAACAGCCCGTTGCGTAACCTTGCCCTTTAAGCATTTCTGCCAGTGTGACTGCTGCGTGAGGCAGGCCGCGGTCCCGGTGATCCACCCCGGAGAGCGCCTTGTCAAAGATCCTGCCGAAACGCTGTTGATACTGCCCGGTGAGCATGGCGGCCCGTGTGGGTGAGCACATAGGTCCGGCAGAATGAAAATCCGTAAAGCGCAGGCCACTTGCTGCCAGCGCATCGATATGCGGGGTGTTGTTCACAAGACTGCCGTAGCAGCCGACATCGCCATAGCCGAGGTCATCTGCCATGATCAGCACGATATTCGGTGTTTCTGCGCAGCTGGTTTTCAAAGTCACCAACAGAGCCATCAGCAGAAGTGCCATTGTCGTTGTCTGATGCCGATTCATGTTTTCGTCCTTTTGTCCGCAAGCAGCGGAGCCTGCGTTTTGGTGTTGTCGAACGACAACCTACAGGTGCAAGAGTCATTATATTGAACCGCTGACGCGTGCGGCTTGTCGTGAGGTGAGCGGCAGAAACAAACATACCAATTTGTATTGTCCCCTCTACCTCGCGGGGGAGAGGGCCAGGGTGAGGGGGCTTGAGTTTTGAGATCGCGTCGAATCGCAGAGGACCCCTCATCCGGCCTGTCGGCCACCTTCTCCCCTCCGAGGGGAGAAGGGACGGTGGGAGGGCTCTTTGTATTTCGTAATCCTTCCAGGATCGTCCAACTGGTATTTGCTTTACTGCCGCGCGCCTGACTTATTTCTGGCCGCGTGCCGTTTATCTTTGCGTCCTGAGAGTTGCATCAAGTTGTTTTGACAGCTCGGCGACAATCACCTTCTGTTCATCATGCGCGGCGAGGTTGATTGTTTCCTGGGGATCGTTGACGTGATCATAAAGTTCTGTTGCCAGTGCTTTGCCCGTTTGAAAATCACGCCATTCCGTGTATCGATACCGGTCGGATCGCATCGAGTATCCCATGATCTCAGGCAACTTGCCGTCCAGATAGTTTGGTCGGGGTGTTTGTGTGAGAGCAACGGATATAACACTGCTGTGCGGGTCTTTCAGCAGTGGATTGAGTGATACGCCTTCCAGTCCTGCGGGCTTTGTGAGTTTGCAAAGTTCCGTCAGGGTGGGATAGATATCAAGCAACTCAACCAATGCGGCGGTACGCTGTCCGGGCTGATACTGTGGTGCGGCAATGATCAGCGGAACGTGAGCATCGAGTTCAAAGGCGGTCGTCTTTGCCGTCAATCCATGTTCACCGAGGTGCAGGCCATGGTCTGACAGAAATACAATAATCGTTTTATCGCGGAGTCGAAGGGCATCCAGTTCATCCAGGACTCGACCTACCTGGGCATCCAGATAGCTGATTGCGGCGAGATGGCCGTGATGCATTTCGCGCAATGTGTCGGAATCGGCGCCGTCAAGGTAACGTTTACTGGTCAATGCAATTTCCGGAACGTCGGTCGGCGGAGTGACGTGTTTCGGCACGGGGACTGAATCACGATCGTAAAGATCCCAGTATTTTTTGGGAGCGTTGAACGGCGTGTGCGGTTTCCAGAATCCTACGGCCAGAAAAAAAGGCTGGTTGCCTTTGCTGATTTCCCGCAAAGTCCGGACAGCGGTCTCCGCGACGCGACCATCGAAGTAAGCGTTGTCCGGCACATCCCGGCATTCGGTGCCACCAGTACCTGATGCCAGATTTGGCGGCACCGGACCATCTACTACAGCCTTGTCGTGTCCATGATTGTTGTAGTGCAGAACGGATGGAACGCTCCACGAAATTTCATCGCCTTTCCAGTCGTCCTGACGCCAGTTATGAAAGATCTTGCCGACACACTGCGCATGGTAGCCGCTGTTTTTGAACAGTTGCGGGAGTGTGACAGCATCAGGTTTGTTTGTCCGGAAATGCGTCGGCAGGTCCCACACGCGGAGCGTATCCGGCCGCAGTCCGGTCAGCAAAGACGCTCGTGATGGATTGCAGACTGTCTGCTGACAATAGGCTCTCTCAAATAATGTTCCCCGCGCGGCCAGCTGATCGATGTTCGGACATTTCACATGTGCGTTGCCATAGCAGCCAAGTTCGACACGCAGATCATCCACAGCGATGAACAGCACGTTGAGCTGGTCGGCATTGATGCTGCGCGGGCTCATCAGCATCACCAGAGACATCGCGACGATGGCAGGTTTCAGTCTCATCATTTATCCCATTCCCATTTTCGTCATGGCATCCTGCAGGCCCGGAACATTCATGCCCTCGGCGATCTCAGCCATTTCTGCGGCCGCGGCCGATTTTGCTTTATGCAGCGCTTCATTGGCAGCCGCGTTGACGAGCTGCTCGATCATCTCTCGATTGCCTGATGCGATGAGATTCTGGTCAATCGAAACGCTGAGCACCGTCAATTCTCCGTTGACGACGATGCGCACGAGGTCCGGACCAGCACTGCCTTCGGACCGCAGCTTGCCGACTCGTTCCTTTGCTGCCGCCACCTTCCCTTTGATTTCGCCAGCCTGCTGCATAATGTTGGCCAGGTTTTTTAATCCACCGAACATTGTTCTTTCCTTTATTTATGTTTCGAGTCCTGGTCTGCAGGAATGAAGTCCCCGTTCTGTGATGCTTGACAGACATCGTGCTCCGTCAAATTAAGAATTTGGGGTAGTGGACGAGGCGACGCGTCCCGGTCAGCCCTGCAACTGCAGGGACTCGTGGCCTCGTCCACTACGATTCATCCCCTTTTTGATTTCGACAATGCACTACACTGGTAAGTGTTTTTGGTGGCAGAACTCTGATTCCACAAAAAACATTTCACAGCGTTGTCTGCCAGAACACTATTCGTCACCGATTTCCGTGGCGACAGGCTGCACGGCCGGCGCTGTCGTGATTCTAACAACTGTTGCACCAAATGTGTCCATCACTTCGCGTACGAATTGGTCACTGGAGGGATCGATTTCTCCCATGAGGTTCCGCAGCGGTGCTGCCGCGGGAGCCGCGGTTTCGGAACGCGGATTCTTCTGACCAGCCGGTGAGGTCTGACGCGTGTCTTTCGGTGCGGCCGACGTGACAGGTGGAAGACTTTGAGTCGTTGATTCAGGAGCAACTTTAGGCGCCGTCAGCCGCAGGGCGAGCGAAACGGTGCGTCCCGTCAGGCGCAAAACCTCCGCCTGGATCCGCGCCTTATTTTCGGCCTGATCGAGAGCTTTTCGACTGAATTCACTGGTCGAGTCGAGCAGGATCTCCAGGCGATTGTCGGATCCCAGTTGCAGCCCGCTGGCCTGCTTCAGACCTGCAGAAATCGTTAATCCTAAAGTGCTCAGCAGTTTTTGGAACAGCTGCGGGCAATTGGCTTCGGTAAGTTCGATTTCCGGCGCCACGGAAGTTGTTGCTTCCGTCACCACTTCCGCATGGTCTGCAGCAATCGCATCATGCAGCGGCAGGTCTTCCCGATGATCGTCTTCTCGCGCCTCCAACGGCGGGTTCGGATCAGCATGCCTCAGCGGTTCAGAGTTTTTTTTTTCGGCGGCAGCAACTGCTGCCGTCGGCAGGGCGGTTACGGGTGCCGCAGCGGTTGTCACCTGACCCGTCGGCAAGTCCGGCAACGCAGGCAGGCGGCCCGACAGCAGGTCACTGATGGCGCTGAGGTTTTCGAGCAGACTCAGCTGCACCATCGCCATTTCCAGTACGGTTCGAGCGAACGTACTGCGAAACATCTGGTTCTTGCCATCCGACAGAATCTGAAACGCGGCCATCACCGAATGCATACTCAGACGTGTGGCCTGCTGCAGCAGCGTTTCGCGATGACGTGTGGCGACACTGCAAAGCGAAACGGATTCTCCCCCGCTCAAAATTACCATTAGGTCGCGCACATATCCGATGCACTGATCCATCAGTTCGCCCGGCTGGACTCCGGTCGCAAATGAGGCATCCAGCTGTGCCAGGACTTCTCCCGGCCGATGTTCAACAATCGCGTGAAACAATTCGACGAGGCGCTCATCACCGGCCGTGCCGAGCATTCGATGAACGTCTTCGGCAGACACTGTGCCATCGCTGAATGCCAGCAGCTGATCGAACAGCGACTGACTGTCCCGCATGGATCCTCGGGCGCGCCGCGCGACAAGTTCCAGTGCATCTTCAGAAACTTCAAAGCCTTCGATCTTCGCGATTTCCCGCAGGCGATCAGCAATTGATATATCGTTGATACTCGAAAAATCGAAACGCTGGCAACGGGACAGAATCGTGTCCGGAACCTTGTTTGGTTCTGTGGTGCAAAACACGAATTTGACGTTCGGCGGGGGTTCTTCCAGCGTCTTGAGCAGTGCGTTAAAGGCTTCTTTTGTGAGCATGTGCACTTCGTCGATGATATAGACTTTGTATTGAGTCCTCATCGACCGCACGCCGACATTGGCGCGCAGCGACCGAATATCATCAATGCCGCGATTGGACGCTCCGTCGATTTCCAGCACATCGACGTCGTTCCCCGCTGAAATGCCGTCACAGATCTCACAGTGATTGCAGGGCACGCCATCCTTTGCATTTGGGCAGTTCAGGGCCTTGGCCAGGATGCGTGCCGTGGACGTTTTACCGACTCCCCGAGCCCCGGTGAACATATAGGCATGCGCGACTCGACCCGCTTTAATGGCGTTCGTCAAAGCGCGGGCAACATGTTCCTGTCCGACGACGTCGTCAAACGCCTGCGGTCGGAATCTTCTGGCAAGGACAGTGTAATGAGCGCCGTTTGTCAACGTGTTAGACCCTGACTGGATTGTGGGACAAGCGGTAGGCCTCAGAATAAGGGGGCGGGAACTAATAGCCAAATGGCCCGCAGGGTGCTGCGCACTATTGGTTCCTGACCCCTTTTCTGCGGCCGCACGACGCTCATTCTGACGGATCGATGTTACTTCATCTACCGTGCGGGGGGCGCGATGCATCAGATTCAGCGGATTGAAGATTTCTCAACAGTACATCGTATTCGGCGATACACTTTTCCCAGGAAAATCGCGACGCAAACGCACGCCCCTTAATTGCGAGGGCTTCCAGTGATTTGGGAGCCGCGTGATTCAGGAGACGCTTTTCCTCGAGCAACTCCTGAAGAATCTCCGCAAGACGCTGCTTGTTGCCGGGCGGGAATAAACGGCCGGTCTGACCGTCCTCGATCACTTCCCGGCAGCCATCGACAGCAGCCGCCACGACCGGCAAGCCGGCCGTCTGCGCTTCCAGGATCACGTTGGGAAGTCCTTCCCATCTGGAAGCAAGTACAAGCAGTGTGGCAGACTTCATCACGGATACCACATCGGCCCGCCAACCGATCAGGTGCACATGATTTTCCAGTTTTCGGTCCGCAATCAGTGTTCGCAGCGCCGAGAGCAGCGGTCCGCTGCCGACAAAAACCAGTTTTCGCCGGGCATAGCTTTCCGGAGCTAGTTTGCGGAGTTCGTCAATGGCTTCGACAACATCCAGGGGGGCCTTCTGAGGACTTAATCGGCCGACGCACAGAATGACCTGATCGTCATCTGTGCAGTTAAGCTCATGGCGAGGAGTCACTGGAGCGGCTTCAATTTCCTCATGATCGACGCCATTGTAAATCACACTGAAGTGCCGAGGATCGATGTGGCATAATTCCTGATGAGCCTTTGCCACAGCGTGACTCACGGCAACATAGTGCGTGACGTATTTCTTCGTCAGCAGCTCCGGCCAGCGGACACTCAGGCGCCGATCGGCCACGCGGACGCCGCAGACAACGGTCCTGATCCCGACACGTTTTGCGGCAATCCGCCCCGCGATGTTAGCCTGATGCAGAAAGGTCAGCAGGGCAGCAGGAGGATTCGCCTGCAACGCGCGTTGCAGGCGCCCGACGGCGCGGATGTCATACGCTCCATGACAACCGAGCGCTTCGACAGCGATGCCAGCCTGCCGCAGCGGGTCTGCCATTTGCCCGGCGTCCCACAGACTGATCACACGCACATTCCATCCAAGTGACTTGAGCCCGATGGCAATTCTGACGAAGGCCCGTTCGGCACCACCGACGTCAAGTTCGGTGATTACCATCGTGAGCTGATTGGAAACGGAGCCGGAAGACAATGTCACGGAGTGCAGGATTCCAGAAATGTTGCAAAAGCGGAATTTTACCAGACAATTCAGACGGGCGGTGTACCTCTTCCTGATGCGAAACGGAACCGAACCGGGTATTCTGCGGATGAATGTCCGGCGAGCGGCAAGGTATTAGCCTGCCGTGTACACGCCACCGGATCGACACGGAGGGCTGACGCCCTGACGCTCGCCAGACTGTGTTCCATATACATCGAGCCAGCTATGAAGATTCAAGTCATCCTGATTGTTTGGTTCACGGTCCACACACACGTCTACGCCCAGCCGACGGATTCCGCGAAGACGATCCCGAAATCTGTTGCGGAAACTGCGGCGGACATCGACCAGCTGTTCGAAGCAGCGTGGAAACGCAAGGGGGTTGAATGTGCGCCAAGTGCGACAGATGAGGAATTTGTCCGGCGGCTTTATCTGGATCTCGCGGGGCGAATTCCCGCGGCATCCGAGACCCGTGAATTCCTCCGCAGCACGTCCGCCACTAAACGCAGCGAGCTTGTCGAACGACTGCTCGACGGCCCCGCGTTTGTCCGCCACTTCACGATCGTCTGGCGAAATGCTCTGATTCCACAGGCCTTCAACGAACCCGGCACACGGGGGCTCGTGCCCGGGTTTGAAGCGTGGTTGTGGACGCATTTTTCGCAGGGAACGCCGTATGATCAGATGGTGCGCGAACTATTGACCACATCGATTGATTTGGGTGAAAATCAAACGGGGCTGTTGCAGTCGGCAAGTTCTCCCAGCGCATTCTTTATTGTCCGTCAGATGTTGCCGGAGAATCTGGCGACCGGAACGTCGCGTGCGTTTCTGGGCGTGCGGCTGGATTGTGCGCAGTGTCACGATCATCCGTTCGACAAATGGAAACACGATCAGTTCTGGAACATGGCCGCGTTTTATGCCGGATTTCAGCGGCCCGACGCGGCAGCGGCTGCCGATCCGGCAATGATGATGAACTTCCGCGAGAATCTCACCGCGCATTCCATTCAGGTGCCCACAACAGGGAATGTTGTGACGGCAAAATTTCTGACGGGCGCTGAACCTGAATGGACGGATGAAACCGCACCGCGCCGGCTTCTGGCGGACTGGATCACCGCGCGGGATAATCCGTGGTTCGCGGCCATGGCTGCAAATCGTTTGTGGGCGCAGTTCATGGGGCAGGGCATTGTGCAACCGATCGACGATTTTTCTGAGAAGAATCCTCCGTCCCATCCGGATGTGCTGAATTTATTGTCGGAGCAGTTTGTCGCGCATCAATATGATCTGAAGTTTCTGGTCCGTGCGATTACCCTGACCCGCGTTTATCAGACCACAAGTCGACAGACGCATGCGAGTCAGTCTGATCCGACTCAGTTTGCCCGCGCCGCTTTACGCGGTTTGACGCCCGAGCAGTTCTTTGACAGTCTTGCTGAGGCCACGGGATACTATCAACCTTATCGCACGGACAATCCGTTTGTGATTGATGCGGATACGCCTCGAGCACGCTTTCTGGAACTGTTTCGCGATGAAACAGAATCCCCACTGATGAAAGAGACGACGATTCTGCAGGCGCTGGCGATGATGAACGGAGACTTCATCGATAAAGCCACAACGCTGGAAAACAGTCAGACTCTGCGTGCGGTTGCTGAATTTCCATTGATGACCCTGGAGGAAAAGCTGAATACGTTATTTGTGGCGGCCCTCAGTCGCAGCCCGACGGATTCAGAACGTGTGGCGTTTGAAAAGTTTCTGGCGGATGGCGGCACTGACGGAAATCCACAAAAGGCATTGGCTGATGTGTTCTGGGCGCTGTTGAACAGCAGTGAGTTTTTGTTAAATCACTGATGTATTTCGCTGGCCGTGCTGGCTATGATACCACTTGTTTTCGCCCGGAGATGCCAGATGAAGACCATTCGAACTGTCGTTCATGATCGTCGTATTGAAATACCCGCGCCAGATGATCTGGCGGACGGGACTGAAGTCGTGATTGAATTGACGCCAGCAAGCGAGAACATCGGGCTCAACGCAGACATTAAGGAAGATTGGGATGATTCGCCAGAAGGGATTGAACGATGGATCGAGGCGGTTCGCGGCCTGAAGCCGCTGATATTCACGGAACAGGAACTGGCGACGCTCGAAGCTGAGAAATCGGTTCGACGGCAATGGGAGAGCGATCACTTTTTTGAAAACGGTGACAAGTTGGCGAAATTATGGGAATGAATCGATATCTGCTCGATTCGAACGCCGTAACGTCGATGGTGAATCACCGCAGTGTGTTCATGGTGCATCTGGAGCATGCACGTCGTCGTGGTTGTCGAATCGGTACATGCGAACCAGTGGTTGCCGAACTTTTTTATGGGTTGGAAATGAGCTCCTCTCGTGACATCAATCTGGTACGGCTGAAGCAGTGTTTACGGTATCTCAAGTGTTGGCCGCTCGACCGATCCGCTTCGCAAGTCTACGGCAGACTCTACGCGGAACTGCGGCGTCGCGGCCGTCAGATACAAGTGATCGATATGATGCTCGCCGCGATTGCGATGTCGTTGGGCAATTGCACGGTCGTAACCACGGACAGCGATCTGCTGGCGATTCCTGGACTGAGCGTTGAAAACTGGGAAGTTTCGCATTGATGTACCCCGACGATACTTCGACCTCCCGGCATCAACCCCGGAGCTTTCCCAGATCAGCGGCGCGTCTGGCACATCCAGCTGCCCCGATGAAGCCCGCATCACCGCCGAGGGTCGCGTATTCAATCCTGGTTTTCTCGGCAAGTGTCGCAAACGTCCGCGCGCGAAATTCCTGATGCACGCGATGCAGAAACTCGCGACCGACGGCTGTCTCATGCCGTCCGAATGTCATGGCCCCACCCAACAGCACCATGGCCGGATCGATGACATGCACGGCTGATGTAATGGCGGCCCCCAGATAGCGGGCCATTTCCATAATCAATTCTGCGGAAAGATGGTCACCCCGTTCAGCCTCTTCGGCGATGATCAAAGGTGTCAGTTCTTCGCCGTTGTCTACACGATTTCTGACCGAAGTGACGGTTTGATTTTCCAGGGCATCGCGAAATCGTTTGAGCAGTGCCGTTGCGCTGACATACGCTTCCGCGGTGCCGTATTGACCGGAAGTACAAAGGCGGCCTTCATCCATTTCAAGGATCACATGCCCCAGTTCGGAGCCGTGAGAATGTTCACCTTCAATGATGTGGTCATCCACAATGACACCGCCACCCAGTCCGGTACCCAGCGTATAGAATAACAGGCTGCGGACATTCTTTGCGGACCCTGCCCAGTACTCGCCGTAAGCCGCCGCGTTGGCATCGTTCTGCAGAA
>JAGQQS010000795.1 GCA_020426105.1 Planctomycetaceae bacterium | reverse complement strand
ACATTTCTAATTCAAATGCAGGAGCCCGGAACAGACTTCGGATCCTCACTGTACTGTTCAACGAACATGCGCCACACGAACTCGGTTTTACGGACTTAGGAGATCTCCGAATTCATCTCGAAAGCGTTTCAGAACCCGGTATTTTGCCTGTCGGACGGCCTTTTCCGTCATTCCGAGTTCCACAGCAATTTCCTGAGCAGACCGACCGTCAACCGTCATTCCCCAGAAGGCATGCCAGGTTCGTTCGTCGAAATGACCGCGAATCAGTTCGAGTGCCCGGCGAATCTCCAGATGCAGTGGGGGAAGTGCGACGACGGAATCACCGGAAATCTCCTCAGCATGTTGCTGTAACTGCATGTGCGGGTCAGTGCCGCCGCGAGCCTGAAACTGGAGTCCATTTTTTCTGTGATGATCAGTGATCTTGTTCTGCGCAATCGTGTACAGCCAGCCTCGAAACGAATCCCCCGGCCGTTCCTTACGAAACCGGCTGATTGATCGGCTAACCGAAACCATCACTTCCTGGACCACGTCTTCTGCTGCTGTTCGTTCCAGCCCCTGACGCCGACAGAAGTCGTAAAGCACAGGGCCATACAGCGTGGCAAACCGACTCCATGCGGCATCATCTGATTTCCGCAGTCCGGCCAGCAGCGACAGCGATGTCGCTAGCGCAAGAGTCGTTGTTGAATCTGCATTTGACATTCCTGGAATCTTAATCGGCCCACCAGCGAAAGGCGAGATATCGCGTGGGCGGCAGGAAAAAATCGGAGAAAGAGCCTGACCGTGAGAAAAAATCTGAAAATTCGGATCGACAGGCGCAAGCTGAGACCCACTGCGGGCACTTATGGGCGTGACGTCGGGAAGTCCTCGACAAACAAGTTCCTAACTCATCTGTTTCTGGAGAAGAATCATGAAGAAAATGTCCCTCACCGCTGCCCTGTTCTCACTGATCGCCGCCGGGGTCATCAGCAGCTCCGCCAATGCCTGCGACCGAGTGATCTACTCGGGCAGCCGCGTGGTCTATTCAGCCCCGGTTGTTCACTCAGCTCCTGCTGTGCCTTCCGGAACGGTCATCCACTCGACTCCCGTCGTGTATTCGTCGATCACTGCTCCCGCCCCTGCCATTCAGTCCAGAACGGAAACGTTTCGAGTGACTCAGGTGACTCAGAAAGTCGTGGCACCGGTTGTGGTTGAAAAGAAGGAAGTTGTTCAGGTGGTGGAGAAGCTTCCGGAAATCATCCAGGGATCAACACTGCGAGCTCGGGTTCGACTGGCCGGATACGAAGCGGGTGAAGTCACCATCAGTTCCGGCAGCGGGCTTGAAATGCAGTGTGAAGTCATCGAATGGACGCCGTCTCTGATCACGTTCCGAATGCCGAATGTGGAAATCGTTAGTGACGCAGAAATCAGCATCCGAATCACCGCAGCCGACCGGACGTCCGTCAAGACGGTCAAAGCCATGCTGGTCACCGGAGCTGACATCACGATTGAGCCGCCGGTCACGACGCTGGCTCAGAACTGAGTTTTTGGATTCGACCGCAGTCTGGCGATTGTTGAGAATGCCGGAACATCGACCAGGCCGGTTGATGATTCCGGCTTTTTTGCGTCACAGTCAATGCGAATCCGCCTGGCGTGGCGCGACTTCGTTGAAGCTGAAAACGACGCATCGTTTCGCACGTTCGACGATGCGGAGTCCAGTCAGCGGCTCCAGATCCCCTAAACACGAGCTTCAGGTCAAAATACCATGAACCAGAGATTCTGCCCTGCCTGTGGAAACACAATCTATGTCGTCCTTTGCGGCCTTGCGAAGCTTCTGTCAACGGTGGCCAGCGCCGAGGTGCCTCAATCACTGATGAAACAGGGTGCGACGTACACAATTTCCCACCAAGGTACGATCGAGGTGACTGTCGTGACCAGGAACGATGATTCGGTGGAAGGAATTGCTGTCTGGCGAACAGAGTCCAACGATGAGTTTCTGATGCAGGCCACCTGTACCCCTGACGGTGACGGCTTCGTTCTCACACTAACGCAGTTGGACCTGAAGACGGATCGCGAGTCTGAGATTCTGAGGTTCTCGGGTCAGTATGACCAATTCGACACGCCGTTTCTGAAGTCTGCTGTGTCCCAATTCCCCCTGAACGGCACGGCAGGAGAGGTTACGGATTTCTCGCAGGTTGATGCACTAAGAGGCAGATACGACGCTGCCATCGAAATGGGGAAGACGGCGTGGCGACATGACCGGCCTCTTATTGAAGAACTGGTTTCCAGGGGACACAACGTCCGACTCTCCAGCCCCAATGTTCTCTCCGACGGCAGCCTGAACATTCATTGGTCAGACAACCAATTGATCAGTGTCCCGAACGGACGTTCGAAATGGGCGGAGAAGCGGATGGCTGATTACTCAACGTCGCCTGCTTTTCAGCAACTGAATGGGATACATCAGGTCCCATTGAGCGATCAGGCGCCTCCTGAAATTATCGAACTTCTCGCAACCGCAAAAAGGATCGGAGGAGTTCGCATTTCCGGGCAGTTAAGGGGCCTCGATCGGCTGGGCGGCGGACCTCAGATTGATCACCTTTCTGTCAATGATGCCGATTTCAGGACGCTTCATGAACTCGCCCGACTGAGAACTGTTAGTTCGCTGCAGGTATTCATCGGGGCAACGCACAAATCGAACGTCCGGTACACGGACGTTCAGCCACTGGCACGAATCTCCGGACTCAAACAGCTTGAGGTTGTCAATTCTCCCCAGGATCCGAATGGAGGCCTGCTTGCGGCTCTGCTGGCCGGAGACACACTTGAGGAGCTGAAAATCCGACAATCCACGCTTTCGCTGCACGCAATCCAGTCGCTGAATCGAACGAAAAAGCTCCGGGCGCTGGACGTCGGTGGAATCCATCCGAAGTATCTCAAAGAGATCGAATCCGGGGGGCTTCACCCACTTTCGAAAACATTCGCTCCCAATGACTGGGCGACTGCAGAATGGACGTTTTTTACGAGGGAGTCCCACTGATGAAAGACTCCACCGTGACCGCCCAAGTAATAAACAGTATTAGCAGGAAATACTCATGAGTCCAGCAAGAGTCCTGATCGTCGTATTGTTTGCCTGTGGGAACGTCGCCTATTCCCAGCCAGTGACGAGAAAGGCCTTGGAAGTGCAGAGCGTGCCTGCGACCGAGGCTGCGCTCGCACCGCCAGACCGAGTCCGAAACGGCCTTTCGGATGGAGAATTCCAAACGGAAGTCGATCGGACTCTGAAACGATTTCGCTATCGTCCGGTGCAAAGTAAGGACTGGGCAATGGTCATGTGTTTGTCGTTTTCTGCAAATGGTCGCTACCTCTGCGTGGGAGAAAATAACTCGGAATGGAAGGAGGTTGGCGGCTTTGGGCGGGGATATACCGGGCGAATCAATGACACTGCTGTTTCCAGGGTTTGGGATATAGAAACCGGCCGGTTGTCACGAAGACTGAACGGTCACGCCAACAAATACATCCAGTCCGTCTCTCTGTCCGGTGACGGGCGGTTCGTGGCAACAACCGCCTTTGAACCATACGGCAGCCGGATTGAACTTGAAATGGGGATTCGCCTTCGGATTCCCTCTGGTGAAGATGCAAAAGTCTGGGACGGCCAGACCGGAGAAGAGCTGTATTACTGGAAGGAAGCGGGAGTCAAGTCCGTCATTTCCGAGGACGGAAGTCTTGTGGTGACCGCTGGCAGTGGACAAATCTCTTCGTGGGCAGTCGGCGGGAAAAGTGAATCACCGTTGTGGCGAACAAAGCTGGAATGCTTCCTGAATGCAGCTCCGATTCTCTCGGGGAATGGAAGCCTTCTTCTGATGTCCATTGGTGATGGCGTGGCAGTTATTGACAGGAAGACAGGGACAATCCGGCGCAGGATCGGGGTGGGGCAGCACGGAGCTGCGGTCGAGGTGTATAACGTGAATTCAGCCGGGACGATGCTTGTTGCCGTCGCGAAAGATCACATTATCGTCTGGGACATCGAAAAAGGGACCGAAATCCGTCGTTTCCCAATGTTTAAGGAATTCAGCGGAGCAGCAGCAATCCACGTACGCGAGGACGAGCCTGTCGTACAGATGATCACTGAGAATGGCTGGTATTCAGAATGGGACATTCGAGACGGAGGCCGGCTGCGAACGGCCAACATTTCCGGTGGCAGCCGAATTAAAGCGGCAATCTCTCCCAGTGGCGATGTGGCTGCAGTTGCAATCTCTGATCAGGGAACCGTGGACCTGCTCAACCTGAGGTCTGGACAGTACTGCTTGCGGATGCACCAGTTGCAGGCAGACCGGCAGTGGTTCACGGAAACGGCGAACGGATTCATTGACGGTCCGCCGGAAATCCTAAATCTTGAACAGCTTGTCCTGGAAGAACGGGGCCTTCGCTTTTCCCCGGAAGAGATTCGCAGTGCAAGCCTTTCCGTCCGTCGGCAGACGGTAGTCGATACCGTGGCGCAACAAGTTGCACCAACCACTTCACGACGCCTTTTTGTCCTGGCGGTGGGCGTGAGTGAGCACAAATACCCGGAATACAACCTCCATTTTGCCCACCGTGACGCCCATGCTCTCGCTGAACAGTTTCGGAACTCTGCCAAAGAGCTGTTCGGCGAGGTCTATGTCCAGTTGTACGAGAACGGGGAAGCTGACGTTGCTCACATTCGAGATGGTCTCGACTGGCTGGCTCGATCATGCAGCCGCGACGACGTGGCCGTCGTCTTATTCTCGGGGCATGGCCTCCGTGGTCGCAACGGACTGTATTTTGTGCCACACGAGGGCGACGGACAGAACATCCAGTCGACGTGTCTGAACTGGTCTGATACAGCCAAACGAATCACGAAGACCCAGGCCGCACAGATTTTCTTTTTTGCCGACTGCTGCCACGCAGGAGCTTTTTCCTCAGAAAACCGTCCTACACAGGATGATATTGTGCAGGCTGTTGAACGGAAAGACGGCCTGCTCATGTTTTGCTCCAGCCAGGGTGACCAGAAATCAGTGGAAAGTGAAGACCTTCGCCAGGGCGTTTTTACAGCGGCTATCGTTGAAGGACTTCAGGGCAAAGCTGACTTAAACGGCGACCGCTCGGTGAACTCAGGTGAGCTTGTGCAGTACGTCACCAAACGAGTCTCCGCGATGACAGACACACAGCAGACACCGCATGTCGCCTTTCCGGATGCCTTTGACCCGAAATT
>JAGQQS010000794.1 GCA_020426105.1 Planctomycetaceae bacterium | reverse complement strand
TTTACGAAGGATGAAGACTTCATCGAGTTTGAGATGGTGCTTGAGGAAGCAGTGGCTCGCACCGGGACTCGGCTGCTTTCGTAAAGCCTGATGGGAAATCACTGGCACCTGGTGGTATGGCCTCAGGAAGATAATGAGTCGTCTCGGTTTGTTGGCTGGAGCATGTCAATTCGCCTCAGACCGACGCAGAACTCGCGGCGATCCGTCGCAGCGTCAATCGAGGCTCGCCGTTCGGAGATGACACATGGGCGACCACAGCGACCAGAAAACTCGGCATGGAAATCACCACCCGCCCCCAGGGAAGGCCGAAAATCAACAAAAACCGTTCCTGACATTTTTTGCGTCTTCAGCGCCTGAACTTGATGATTACGAGAAACTGGGTAAACAAGTCGTCGGATGGGGGCAAAATTGAGTGCAGTCGATGCGAACCTCTGATACGATCCTCGAAGAGCCAGGCGATGGCCTTCCTTCGTTTTTTAAGGGATCGACGGCGATTCGAATGCTGCGTGTGTGATTCGTTCTCCAAGTGGTCAGCGAACTGACTGCCGGGCTGTTCCTGCGCACAAAAGTATGCCTGTGAACGGCGGTTTGCGGCAAATTTTCGCCGTGTTGCTGGTGGAGTGGAGCGTTAAGCACATGCCTTCGTTCGGATCTTGTCTGAGCTATCAATGCCGATAAAAGTAGCGCTGCATCACAAGACCGTTTATAAGTACGACCGACTTGTCACCCTGGGGCCTCAGGTCGTAAGGCTGCGACCTGCCCCGCATTCCAGAACCCCGATTGATGCGTATTCGCTGACAATCGAGCCAGCCAAACATTTCATCAATTGGCAGCAGGATCCGCATGGCAATTTTCTGGGCCGCCTGGTGTTCCTGGAGAAGACGGACCATTTTTCAGTAACGGTCGATGTCGTGGCCGACATGACCGTTGTGAATCCATTCGACTTCTTTCTGGAAGACGATGCGACTCAGTTTCCGTTTCATTATGCGGAAGAACTGGCGATCGATCTGAAGCCGTTTCTTGAACCTTATTGCAGGACGGCTGAGTTTAAAGCGTACTGCAGTCAAGTCGATGTGACTCCACGACGCACGATTTCATTTCTGATCGAATTGAATCAGAAGTTACAACACGACATTAAGTATCTCATCCGCATGGAACCCGGCGTACAGTCGCCGGAAGAGACACTTAAAAAGCGTTCCGGATCGTGTCGTGATTCGGCGTGGCTGCTTGTGCATCTGCTGCGGAGCTTTGGGCTCGCTGCGCGCTTCGTTTCCGGGTATCTGATTCAGCTTACTGCGGACCTTAAGCCGCTTGAAGGCCCGGAGGGGCCGACGGTCGACTTTACAGACCTGCATGCATGGACTGAAGTCTTTCTGCCGGGTGCAGGCTGGGTGGGACTTGATCCGACGTCGGGACTGTTAACCGGCGAGGGGCATATTCCTTTGGCGGCAACTCCTTCCCCGCAGACAGCCGCCCCCATTTCGGGTGGTGTCGAAGAATCTGAAGTCGAGTTCAGCGTCGAGATGACCGTGACGCGAATTCACGAAGACCCACGTGTCACGAAGCCTTACAGCGAAGAGACATGGCAACGGATCGATGCCGTCGGAACGGCCGTAGACCTCCGTCTGCAGGAGGATGATGTGCGGCTGACGATGGGCGGAGAACCGACATTTGTGTCGATTGACGACATGGAGAGCGACGAATGGAATTCGGCCGCAGTGGGTCCGCATAAGCAGCGTCTCTCCGATGAACTGATACGTCGGCTTCGCGGCAGATTCGCTGAGGGTGGTTTGCTGCATTACGGTCAGGGTAAATGGTATCCGGGCGAATCGTTGCCTCGCTGGGCCTACAGCTGTTTCTGGCGACGGGATGGTCAGCCCATCTGGAAGAATCCAGCATTACTGGCGGACCTTGGTTTGGCAGCCGGGAAGGCTGATACCAGCAAGCCCGTCGCGGACGAAAAACTAGCGGGAGCCTTCATTTGCGAACTTGTCGATCGCCTGCAGGTGGAAGATCGCTGGATTCGACCGGCGTATGAAGACGTGTTTCACATGCTGGAGATTGAAAACAAACTGCCGGTGGATGTCGATCCCCGCACGTTCGACCCGGACGCGGATGAGGATCGCCGCCGTCTCGCGCGAGCGCTGTCCCGCGGAATCAGTCGTCCTGTCGGTTTTGTGTTGCCGCTGACTCGTGCCTGGTGGCAGTCGAATGCAAAATGGACGAGCGGCTTCTGGCCGTTTCGATCTCATCGACTGTTCCTGATCCCGGGGGATTCGCCAATGGGCCTTCGGCTTCCGCTCGAATCACTGCCGATCACAGGCAAGGGCGAATTGCAGGTGCATCCCCGCGACCCGTTTGCGGGGCGAACTCCGCTGCCGGGCTATGCGGAAATCCGCAAGACGGCGCAGGAACGCCTTACCGGAGATCGTCGTACCGCGGATGCTCCACGGCAGCAGCAGGTGCTGCAGCGCTTGGGTCTCAGCGACGATCCTGAAGAATTTAGCGACGATTACCAGACTGATTCAATTTCCGCCGGCCACGTCGTGCGCACTGCGCTCTGTGTCGAACCACGCGATGGCCAGATTCGAGTGTTCATGCCGCCCGTCGGTACGCTCGAAGATTATCTGGAACTGGTGGCGATGATTGAGGAGACCGCCGAGTCTTTACAAACTCCGGTGATCATTGAGGGGTACGTTCCGCCGTTCGACTATCGACTTGAGATGCTGAAAGTAACTCCGGATCCAGGCGTGATCGAAGTCAACGTCCATCCTGCGCACGACTGGGCTCAGCTGAAGCACATCACAGGCTCGGTCTATGAAGAGGCGCGGCTGTGTCGGCTGGGGACCGAGAAGTTTCAAATGGATGGCCGTCATACGGGGACTGGTGGTGGAAATCATCTGGTCCTCGGTGGCGCGACACCCGGCGACAGCCCATTTCTGCGGAGACCGGATCTGCTCCGTAGCTTCGTCGGCTTCTGGAACAATCATCCGTCGTTGTCTTACCTGTTTTCAGGTCTGTTTATCGGACCAACCAGCCAGGCACCACGCGTGGATGAAGGCCGGGATGACGCGTTGTATGAGCTTGAAATTGCTTTTCAGCAGGTTCCGGAACCTGGCTGCGGAACTATTTCCAACTGGCTTGTCGATCGTCTGTTTCGCAATCTGCTTGTGGATCTCACGGGCAATACGCATCGTGCCGAGATCTGCATCGACAAACTGTATTCGCCCGATCATGCTGCCGGGCGGCTCGGCCTGGTCGAGCTTCGTGGATTTGAAATGCCGCCGCATTTGCGGATGAGTCTGACCCAGCAACTGCTCGTCCGGTCGCTGGTCTCGCTGTTCTGGCGAAAACCGTACAATGTGCCGTTGATTCACTGGCGAACGATTATCCATGATCGATTTATGCTGCCGCACTATCTGTGGCAGGATCTGACAAACGTGGTACAGGCCCTGCGAGCCGACGGCATTGATTTCGACGTCAACTGGTTTGCCGCCCATCTGGAGTTTCGATGTCCGCTGATTGGTACGTTTGAATACAGCGGGGTGCACGTTGAACTCCGCCAGTCACTCGAGCCGTGGTATGTCCTCGGAGAAGAACCTGGTGGCGGCGGAATGACACGGTTTGTAGACTCATCTGTTGAACGACTGCAGGTGAAGGTCACCGGAATGTTCTCACCTTCGATGTGCATCGCTGTCAACGGGGTACGGATTCCGCTCCAGTCGACTGAAACTCCTGGTCAGTTCGTGGGAGGCGTGCGCTATCGTGCCTGGCAACCGCCCAGCTGCCTGCATCCGAATATTGGCGTTCACACGCCATTGGTATTTGATCTCGTGGATACGGCCAACGGTCGATCTTTGGGCGGCTGCCGTTATAATGTAGAACACCCTGGCGGGCTGAATCCGGATGGATATCCGGTCAACGCACTGGCAGCGGAAAGTCGGCGTTCGGGACGTTTTTTCCGAATGGGTCATACGGGTGGACACCTCCTGCCAAAGACTCCTCGCATGTCGCCCGATTTCCCATGTACCCTGGACCTGCGTCGCGGCACAATTTGAACCTTCGGAATACGACGGAATGGCTATCGGCTTGTCACTGAGTGCAAAGACGGAACGAATCTTCACCAGCCCGCCATTCGTCTATGACGAAGTTTACAGCGGTGATGGCCTGCCGCGTGAACATTGGGTGAAGTTCCTCGCGGCCCTGCGAAATGTTCCCTCCGGAGAATTCTCGCGTCGTAATGAACAGGCCGATCGGATGCTCCGTGAAAACGGAGTGAGTTATCATTCGGTAGGTACCGGCAGCGAAGCCGCCCGCCCCTGGCGGCTCGACCTGCTGCCGATGTTAATCACAGCGGCCGACTGGGGCTTCATCGCAGAAGCTCTGGAACAGCGGGCGCGACTGCTTAACCTCTTGATCGCCGACATCTATGGACCGCGGAGTCTGATTGATGACGGGAGTTTGCCGCCTGAAGTTCTGTATGCAAATCCTGAGTTCCTCCGTCCGTTCTGCGATATCGGGCGCGTGGATCAACTCCCCATGTTTTTATACGGTGTTGAACTGGCGCGATCACTCGAAGGTCAATGGTGGGTCATGGCCGACCGATCGGAGGCGCCTGCCGGGCCTGGTTTCGCGCTCGAAAACCGTATCGTCAGTTCCCGCACGATGCCTGCTGCATTTAAACAGATTCCGGTTGAACGTCTGGCGCCGTTTTTCTCACGCCTGCAGAATTCGGTTCGCCGCCGTGCACCACGCGCGGGTGACAATCCCAGAGTCGTTCTGCTTTCGAGCGGGCCCGGCCATCCGTATTACTTCGAAGATGTGTACCTCGCCAGATACCTGGGATATACCATGGTTGAAGGTGGTGACCTCGCCGTCCGGAACGATGCGGTCTACCTTAAAACGCTTTCCGGTCTGGTACCCGTCGATATCGTAATTACCCGGGGGGCTGAGTCCGGGCTGGACCCTCTCGAACTCGGCGGCTACTCGGCTCACGGTGTGCCTGGCCTGCTGAATGCGATCCGATCAGGCAACGTTACCGTGACAAACACGCCAGGTTGCGGGATCGTCGGGGCTCCCGTATTCATGGCATTCCTGCCGCGATTATGTCAGCGACTCCTCGGAGAACCACTTCGAATGCCTTCGATTTCCACCTGGTGGTGCGGCGAACCGGAGAGCATGACGTACGTATTGAGTCGCCTGGAGCAACTGGTCGTAAAACCAGCATTTCAAAAGAGCGGTGGCGAAGAAATTATTGTCAGCGATTTGACAGGCGAGCAGCGTGAAAAGCTTGTCGCACGCCTGCAGGCAAATCCCTGCGCCTGGGTGGCCCAGGAAAAAATTTCCCGATCCGCGGTCCCGGTCTGGTCACCTGCAGGAATCCGCAGCGGACATGCGGCTGTCCGTGCCTTCCTCGTAGAAGACGACGATCAATGGCACCTGATGCCGGGCGGTTTAATTCGCATTGCTCCGGATGCCGGGCCGATGCAGTTATCGATTGCCGCTGGTGAAGGCAGCAAAGATTTATGGGTCATCGCGGACGGCAAAGTCGATCCGATCAGCCTGCTGAATCCTCACGATCAACCAACCGAACTCCGCAGAACATCGGCGCTGTTCCCGAGTCGCGTGGCGGACAACCTGTTCTGGCTCGGG